>CALPMR020000050.1 GCA_943324725.2 Bordetella parapertussis
CTGCAGGCCTCCGAGCGCTGCCTCCAGGCGGCAAGGAATGCGGAAGCTCTGAAAACCTGCATGAAGCAGGAGCGCACGGCGGCGATGGCCCAGCGCCAGCAGCATTTCACCGCCATGCGTCAGCTGTTTGAGCGCAATGGGCTGCCGTTGCCCGAGCTGGGCAGGGGGGGGCGCGGTTACCAGCCTGGGACGCCTGGCGCGGGTCCGGGCACTCCGGGTGCGGGCCTGCCACTCTGAGTCGTTGCTAGGCCATGGCCGCCGCTGCCGATCAGCAGCTGCCGGCGGCGCTGGAGACTCGCGGTGAACACTGATCTGGCTGAAGCTGATGGCACCCTGCCCTTGGCCAGCCAGATTGTCTGTCAGGAGTTCGTTGCGTCTCAACCAGATCAGGACCGCAGGCCTGAACCGGCCCCGCCCCGACAAGACGGCCCATGCCAGGGGGGTGCAGGGTTGAAGGCGTCGGCAGCACACGCCGGGCGGAGGGCTCAGGATCGATGTCTTCGCTCGTGACCATGGGCCCCGTGCTGCCGTCTGTGACATCGGTGGAGTGATGTCTTGTTGAATCTGTCGCTCAATCGCTCCGAGCGCAAGCCTGAGAAGGCGGCTTTGCTTGAGCTTGATCGCTGTCTTGCTTCCCTGGCGGGAATTGTGTTCAGCCTCGGCCTTCCAGTCTGGATGATCCATCTGATTGCCTGGATTCTGCTGCCGGGCGGGCTGGTTCCAAGGGGTCCTGTTGATTGATTGGGCTGTTCTGGCCTGGATGTTCTCCGTCTTGGCCGCCGCTGACTGAACTGCCGCTGACTGCGTCCTGGTGCATCTCTGCCGTTCAAGCTCTCAGGGTGACCATTGCCAGTGTGCTGCAGGCTCCTACGGTGGAATTGCTCAGGCTGGTCGTGCCCTCCTCATGAACTCTGCTCACCTCTGTCCGGCGGCTCCTCGCCTCCTCTCAGCGCTGGCCGTGTCAGCCGCGCTTGCCGCCCTCGGCCCCATGGCCGCTGGCCCAGCCCGGGCTCTGCCGGTGTGCACCTTCTTGATGCCGATCGGCAGCGATGGCAGCTCGGCGATCGTCAGCAAATCGGTGGGAGCTCCCAAGATCACCCCCTATGCCATGGTGCTGGGCCGCACCAACTGGAACACCGACTTCGCCGTCAATCAGCTGTATAGCAGTTATAAATTCTTCTTCACGGCTAATTCCTCCGATCCCAATGCCAAGTATCCGGTTCAGGCCTACATGAAGTTCACGGATGGCTCCAGCCTTCAGGTGGTGAATGAAACCATGAATCCGCCGATCGGCACCGGTCGGATGTTCGGGCCTTTCCCCGCCGTGCCCGGCAAGCAGGCCAGCCAGATGAACTTCAAGGTGGGCGCCAGTGCTGATCCAGGCGCTGTCGGCTTCAGCTATCGCATTTCGGTGCAGGGCTGCCTGGACTGACCGGATTGGCCCAAGGCTGCCTGAATGGCCCAAGGCTGCCCGAATCCGCCTCGATTCAGCACCGCATGGCGGCTCAACAATGTCTCTCAAGATGAGATCCAGCCATGATCTCACCCCCTTCGGCAACTCCGGTCACCCCAGGACGGGCCGTGAGGCTGTCCTGAGCCGCAGGCCGATCCCTGCCACCGCCATCGTTGAGCTGGCCAGCCGGAGCTGTCGGCTCAACGATGTTGGGCTGATGGTGCTGTGCTGCAGCCCCGTCCAGCCTCAGGGCGCTTTGACGTTCGGGCAGCTGGCGCCGTTGAAATGGCTGGCGATGCGTTTGTTGCCTTCGGCGTAGATCTTCTGGGCCTTGGCGGTGTCGCCACTGGCCTGGGCGGTGCCCAGTTTCGTGGCGAACTTGCTGCAGGCATCATTGAGGCTCATGGCCCGCCCTGGCGAAGCCAGCAGCAGCGAAGCCAGGCTGGCCCCCAGCCAGGCGGCGCTGCGCAGGGGAACCGGGGAGAAGGTCATGGCTGCAGGAAAGCGCAAGGGGAGGACGGGCCGTGAGTTGAAAAGGCTGGGCGTCAGCGCGGGCCCATATGGTTGACCGGGCCGCCCAGGTTGGGCCCGACTCCTGGACCGGCGGCGGGCCTGTAGGCCGGAGCCACCACCACGGGCCTGACCACCACAGGGTTGACCACCACGGGGGTTGCCGTGGCGACGGGCCGGCGCACCACGCAGCCCCTGGGCACGCCGGCGCCGGTGCAGTAGACGACGGCTTCGGCGGGGGACCCCGTCATCAGGGCGGCGGCGCTCAGCAGCGCTGCGGCAGCAAGGGCTTTGATCATGGAGACGGCGGGGATGGGTGGCGGGGCTGGGGCAGCCCCCAGAGGAGCGATTCTGGACGCGAGCGCTGCGGTGGCCAGGGTCGGACTTCCCCCTGTGGACGACCCAGGGGGCGGCTGTGCACGGCGGCCCCTGGTTGCGTGGCGGGCTTGTGCTGGTTCAGCCGCGGCGCCCCAGCACCAGGTTCATGGCCTGACTCACCAGCTCCAGGCGGCTCTTGGCCCCCAGCTTGCGGCGCACGGCCTTGCCGTAGGTGCGGGCGGTCTCGTAGGTGATCTGGAGTTGTTCGGCGATCTGCCGGTCTGAACGTCCCTGGAGCATCAGGTCCAGGATCTCCCCCTCCCGCGGTGTCAGCCTCAGATTGGGATCCTCGTCGGTTCCGCCTTGCTCAAGCAGGCGACGTTCGGCATCCGGTGAGAGATAGGACTTGCCCATGCAGGAGGCAATCACCGCCTGAATACCGCTGAATTTGGGATTGCCGATGTCGGAGTTGCAGAAGATGCCCTCGATCTTCAGGGCCCGGGCCTGGCGTACATCCGGTGTGGGGCTGTGCATCACCATCACCACCCGCAGATCCGCCACCAGCGCTCTGGCCCGGCGGACCAGGGAGTAGCCGTCGCCCTCCTCCAGGAGATCTGTGCAGATGAGCATGCCGGGCCTTTCCCTGGCGATGTAGCCCAGGGCGGCCTCCTCACCGGTCACGGCCCCCACCACCAGGTTCGGTTGGCGCACGAACGTGCAGATAAAAGCCAGGGACAACCTCGGGGCGATGGCGAACACGAACTTCAGCCGCATCTCGCTGGAGAGCAGCCAGGACGCCACCATGCGGCGATTGGGCTCGAGTTGCTTGAACCGGTTGGTGAAATCGGCGATCTCCGGCTGGTCGGCGGCTGCCATCAGGGCGACTCTTGTGTGGTGGGTCTCTGCCTGGCTCTGTTGGACTGGCGCAACTCCCCCAGCACCAGCACGGTGCCCAGCAGGGTGAGGGCGAGCACCAGGCCATGCGGCCAGCTCGGTTCGCGCACCAGATCCCAGCCTTCCAGCGGCAGCATCGCCAGGAACACCGCCAGCAGCATTTTCTCCCCCCAGGGCCGCTGTCGCAGGGTGGCCAGCGAGGCGACCGTGATCAGCACGGCAAACAGGGCCGCGGCGATGGCGGTGATCTGCAGGCGCCAGAGACCCATGCCGATCTCCTGGCGGGCCAGGGCCTCCAGCACCAGGCGATGGCCTGCCCCGAGGCGGTCGGCCAGCTCCGGCAGCTGCCGGTAGTGGCGACTGCCCACCAGAGACAACAGCGCCGCCACGAACAGCACGCCCGCCTCGATCAGTTTCTTGAACACCAACAGCTTGAGCAGCAGGGGTGTGGATCGGCCCGGTTGGTTCATCAAAGCTCCCGACCTGGCCGATTGTGGCCGCGGCATCAGCCTGCCATGGGCGCTGTTCGGCGCAGCGTTTGCGGCCACCGGACCCCGCCATCTCCGGCCCGGCATCACGCCAGCGGCCCTCTCGGCGGGCTTGCCATGCCGCGTGTCCAACCCTCCAGACGCCCCCGCCCAGTCCGCCACGACCGGGCCAGGGGCGGCCTCAGTGACCATTGCCTTGAGGTAGAGCAGACCCGAGACCACCCCCGTTGCTCTGGGGCTGCCAGTGCTGGGGCTGCCAGCGCTGGCCCAGCCACCGCCCCAGCAATGGCAGCGGATCCGTGGCCTGGACCATCAGCAGGTCTCGGGCGGCCCAGAGATCGCGCAGCGGTTCCTGCCAGTGGCGGCAGGCCGCGGCGGGATCCTCGCGCCATTCGGCCAGGCAGGAGCGCAGGAAGGCCTCCGGCTGGACGTAGCCCTGCTGGCGGGGGCTGAACCCGGCGGCAGACCGTTGGCCTTCGCGCTGCGGCCACCGGCGCGGCGGCGCGGACATCAGCCCGCCGGGAGCCGGCGAGCGCCCGTCGGTGGCGGCGGCTCCGCAGGCGCTGGCCCGGGCCGCCAGAGCTTCTCGGGCCAGCGCCTGCGGCAGATCGAAGCCGCAATGGACGGCGTAGCGCAGCCAGGCGGGCAGGCGCGGGTTGATCTCGATCAGCATCGGACGGTTCGTGCCGGCCTCCCGCTTGAATTCGACTTCAGCCGGACCACGCCAGCGGTAGTGCCGGAAGAACGGCAGCACGGCCGCCAGCAGCTCCTCGATCTCCCGGTCATCGCAGAGGCGGGCGCTGGCGGTGACCCCGCCTTGGCGGGGCCACTGGCGCCGCTTGCGGATCGCCACAGCATCGATCAGCCCCCCGTGGTGGTCGAACCCGAGCAGCAGGGAGCGCATCGCCGTGGCTGGACCCGGAACCCACTCCTGAATCAGGGGCTCCAGCCCTGGACCGCCAAAGCCGGAGCGGCAGCGCTCCAGTGCCTCGGACAGCTCGTCCGGCCGTTGTAACCGCCACTGGCCCAGAGCGGCGCCGGCATCCCAGCAGGGTTTGACGACGAGCGGACGGTCCGGGCAGGCCAGCAGATGTTCCCTGGCCTGATCGGGGCTGAACACCGCGGGCACGGCGATGCCGAGCTGCTGGCAGCTCAGCTGGCAGAGGCGTTTGTTCCAGGCCTGCCGGTGGCCGTCCTCCGAGGGGATCAGCAGCGCGGTCAGGGCCTCCAGCTCCTGGCGATGGCCCACGGCGAAGCGCATGCCGCGGTTGCCGACGGGCAAGTACACATCCGGGCGCCAGTGGCGCAGCAGAGCCAGCCGACCGGCGGCGGCGCCGTCGTCCGGATCGACCCATCGGAGTGCATCGCAACTGCGGGAACGCAGCCCGAGCGGCAGCGCCAGGCTGTCGATGCCGATGACGCGGAAACCGGCGCGCCGCAGGCTGCCGCAGCTAACGATGCCCGGATCCTGGGCCGCCCCATCGACGACCGCCAGCGGCCGCGATGCCGCCGTCGCGGCCGCTGGTTCAGGCATGGACGCCCAATCGGCGGCAGCGGCGCCCCATCTGCAGATTGCGCAAGGCCACCAACGGGGCCAGAGCCGCGTGGGACAGGGGGTGGGCGCCGCGGAGGAACCAGCGCTCAGGCTGAAGCCGGCAACCGCGACGCCGCTTCATGGCGTAGTTGAGGCGGCCGTAGTGGAGGGTGCGGAAGCCGTGCTCCAGGCCATGGCGGATCGGCAGTTGAAAGAGCAGGTGCTCAAACACCGCATGCTGGCGATGCACCCCATCCCCCATGCCCGCCAGCAGGGTGCGCAACACCGAACCGTCCTGCAACAGCAGGTTGGCAGCCAGCAGCTGGCCCTGCCGCTCCGCCACGAAGACCACCGCGTTGTCGGCTCCCACGGCCTGTTCGAGTTCGGACAGCAGCAGCGGCCCGAACGGGAGCGGCGTGCGGTTCAGACGCCGGTGATGCTGATCGAAGAGCTGATGCAACACCGGGGCATGGGCTGCAAAGCCCTGCAACCGCCGGAAGCTGATGCCGGCCCGGTGGGCCAGTCCGCGGTGATACGGGATGTTCTTGGCGGTGGCGGGATGGTGCTGCCGCAGCCAACGGCGGTAGTCCTCCTCGTTGCTCCAACCCAGGTCAAGCAGGCAGTTGGGAAACTCAAGTGTCTGGTGATAGCCGCGCGCCAGCAGTTCCGCCACCAGTTCGGCATCAGAAGCCGGTACGTAGCGCACGTGCAAGCTGGCGCCAGCCTGGCTGGCTCGGGCTTCCAGTGCCGTCAGGTGCGTTGCCAGGTGGCGATCGCGGTCGGATCCCGCAGCGGCGGCACCTGCCTGCAACAGCAGGTAGCCGCCGATGTCGATGCCGCTGGTCAACGTCGGGTGCCGGGTCAGCGGCAGGGCCGGCGCCAGCCGATGCAGCCGTCCATAAAAAGCAAGTGCCACGGAGTTGTTGACCGCAGCAGCACGCAGCTCCGCCGCGGTTGACCCCACCTCCGACTCCAGCCAGGCGATGCTCCCGGGACAGCGATGGGAGCGTGTCAGCAGCTCCAGCCAGGCTGGATCCAGGCCTGCCCTCCAGAGGGGGGCAGCCTGGGAACCAGCCTGGACGTCGAAGTGGATCAGGCTTCGTCGAGGGCCGCCACACCGGGCAGCACCTTGCCTTCGAGCAGCTCCAGGCTGGCGCCGCCGCCGGTGGAGATGTGGCTCATCTTTTCAGCCACGCCCACTTTTTCGACGGCCGCCACTGAATCCCCGCCGCCGATGATCGTGGTGGTGCCCGTAGCGCTCAGATCGGCCAGGGTGTGGGCGATCGCGTTGGTGCCGGCGGCGAAGGCGTCGAACTCGAACACACCCATGGGACCGTTCCAGATCACGGTCTTGCAGTCGGCCAGGGCGTCCTGGAACACCTTGATCGAGTCGGGGCCGATATCGAGGCCCATCCAGCCGTCGGGAATCGCTTCGACACTGGCGATCTGGCTGTTGGCGTCGGGGGCGAAGTTGTCGGCCAGCACCACATCGGTGGGCAGCAGGAACTGCACACCCTTGGCGGCAGCTTTGGCCTCAAGTTCCTTGGCCAGCTCCAGTTTGTCCTCCTCCACCAGGCTCTTGCCCACCGCCAGGCCGCGGGCCTTGTAGAAGGTGAAGATCATGCCGCCGCCGATCAAAATCTTGTCGCACTTGTCGATCAGGGCCTCGAGCACGCCGATCTTGCTGCTCACCTTGGAGCCCCCCACAATCGCCGCCAGCGGACGCCTGGGTTCATCGATGGCGCCCTGCAGGTATTGCAGTTCCTTCTCCATCAGCAGACCGGCCACGCTGGGCTTGAGGAATTTGGTCACGCCTTCGGTGGAGGCGTGGGCGCGGTGGGCGGCGCCGAAGGCGTCGTTCACATAGACATCGGCCAGAGCCGCCAGCTTCTCGGCGAAGGCCGGATCGTTCTTCTCTTCCTCGGCGAAGAAGCGCACGTTCTCAAGCAGCACCACACCGCCCTCTTCCAGGGCGGCCACCTTGGCTTCGGCATCAGGGCCGATGCAGCTCTCGGTTTTGATCACCGGCGCAGCCAGCAGCTCACTGAGGCGGGCGGCCACGGCGGTGAGGCGCATGTCCTCATTCACCTGGCCCTTGGGACGGCCGAAGTGGGCCGCCAGGATCACCTTGGCGCCGTGGCCCCGCAGATGGGCAATGGTGGGCAGGGCGGCGCGGATGCGGGTGTCGTCGGTGATGGCGCCGGCGTCATCGAGGGGCACGTTGAAGTCGACCCGCACCAGAACGCGCTTGCCGCGGAGGTCTTCGGCGCCGAGGCTGGTCAGGGATCGCTTCGCCATGATGTCGTTATGGAGCGGGGAAAACGGCCGGAGCTTAGCCCCAGGCCCCTGGCCGCCTGCCGGTTTTCCGCTGCTGTGGTGCTGGCCCCGGGGTTGGCCGCCCGTCTAGACAGGGATTGAGATCGTGGTTCAAGGGCCCTTCGCCATGTTCGACACCGTCCTCTTCCCCGTGGACAACAGCCGCCAGACCCTGGACACCGCAGCGGTGGCCCTGCGGCTGGCCCAGCGCCATGGCAGCCGTCTGGTGATCCTCTCGGTGGTGGAGGCCGAGGATGGCGCCATGCACGATCAGGCAGCTGTGGCCCAGTTGCTGGAACAGGTCCGCAGCAGTTTCGAACAGGCGGGCATCAGTTGTGAGGTGCTCGAACGGGAGGGCAAGCCGGCCTTCGTGATCGGTGATGTGGCCGATGAGATCAATGCCGATGTGATTGTGATGGGCACCCGTGGCCTGGCCCTCGAGGACGATGAACACAGCACCGCCGCCCGGGTGATCCAGCTGGCGCCCTGTCCGGTCCTGGTGGTGCCCTGATGCTGAGCAGCTCTGACAGCGATGGTGACGACGGCAGCGGCCCTTTGAATCCCCTTGATGGGGAAATGTTGCCCGACGACTGCGAAGACTCGGCTGGCCAGCGTTTCGGCGCGGCGGTGAGCCTCAGTGCCTCCGCCCCCACGATCCAGTGGTATCCGGGCCACATCGCCAAGGCCGAGAGGGCGCTGGCGGCCAACCTCGAGAAGGTGGATCTGGTGATCGAGGTGCGCGATGCCCGCATCCCCCAGGCCACGGGCCATCCACGGCTGCAGCGCTGGATGCGCAACAAGCAGCACCTGCTGGTGATCAATCGCCGCGACATGGTCAACGAGGCCGCACGTCTGGCCTGGGATGGCTGGTTCCGGCTGCGGGGCCAGACCCCCTGGTGGTGCGACGCCAAGGTCGGCACCGGCGTCAAGCAGTTGCAGCAGGCCGCGATCCGCTCCGGCGTGGCGCTCAATGCCCGCCGGGCCGGCCGGGGCATGAAGCCGCGGCCGGTGCGGGCCTTGATGCTGGGCTTCCCCAACGTCGGCAAGTCGGCGCTGATCAATCGCCTGGTGCGCCAGAAGGTGGTGGACAGCGCCCGCCGCGCTGGCGTCACCCGCAGCCTGCGCTGGGTGCGCCTCGGCCAGGATCTGGACCTGCTCGATGCTCCTGGGGTGCTGCCGCCCCGCCTCGACAACCAGCTGGCCGCCCTGCGGCTGGCTCTCTGCGATGACATCGGCCAGGCGGCCTATGACGTCGAGCAGGTGGCGCTGGCCTTCGTGCGCCTGCTGGCCCTGCTGGAGCCGGTGGCGGCGGCGGGGGTGGCGCCAGGCTTGCTGGAGCGCCGCTATGGGTTGCCGATGCCCACTCTCCTGACCACGATCGACGGGGCAGCGCTGCGGGCTGGTGACTCGTCAACACCGGATGCGGCCAACTGGCTGCTGGCCGCTGCGGGTCGTCACACCAGCGGCGACAGCGTGCGCATGGGTCAGCGCCTGCTCGATGACTACCGCCGCGGACTGCTGGGACCGATCGCCCTGGAGCTGCCCTGAAGGGGGCAGGCTCGAGCCATTGGCGCGGACGTCAGGTCGCTGGAGCGCGAGCTTCACCAATCCTGCAGGGGCAGAGTTGACGTTTCACAGCGCCAGGACCTCTGCAGCGGCAGCTTGCCTGGCACAGGCAAATTCCGGCAAGACAGCCTCAGCCCATGATCTCGCCAATCAGGGTGATGTGATAGCCAGCGCAATGCAGGATTTCGCCGGTTCGTGACACGCTGAGTTCGGCATTCAGTCGCACCGAATTGACGGCTGCAGCTTCTGTGGCCATGGCGAAGGAGTTGACACCCCAGCCCACATTGGTGACTCCTGCCACGGTGTTGAGGCTGAGGTAGGGAACCGACTCGATCACCCTGAAGCTCTGTCCATCACCCAGCAGACCCGTGGGCAGGGCAATATCGAGTGACAGTTGGTCTGAGAACCAGCCTGTCACGGCATTTTCGTTGACCCAGCCCGGAGATTGCAGTTCGACGCTGACAACGCCTGAAAGCAGGACGACATGTCTGCCATCGGCCAGACCATAGTGAATGGCGTGCGAAGAACCGAATTGGGAGGCCTGCTTTGGATCGAGTTGGCTGATCTGCATGCGAGAACCTCATTCCTGACGATGATTCTAGTTCTTGATCCTCCCTTGCTTTCTTGCCTGCCCGATGGCCACAGCAGCAAGACCTGATCGCGCGCGGTATGGATCAGGTGCAACGCTTGCTCGCCTGCGGTCAGTCAAGCCGCCATCCATGGCCCTGGCGGGATCGGGGGACGGCGGCCTGGATCCAGGCCTGCTGGCTGGAGCGAATCCTCGAGCAGGTTGTTCCGATCTCCTTCAGGCGTGTGCCGAGCTCGCGCCGGTGCATTCGCGGGCCATCGCCAGCGCCCCCTGGCAGGCATCCCCCAGCGGTGCCTGGAGTCTTGCTCCCGGCAGCTCCTGGTGCAGGGCGTCCCGAAAGCTCTGGCGCAGCCCCTCCAGGTGGCTGATCGCTCCCCCCAGGGCCGCTACAGGGGGAGTGGTGAGCCCCAGAGCCCTGGCCACTCCGGCCACCGAGGCTGCCAGCGCTTTGCCGTTGAGCTCCAGGATGGCCTCTGCCTCAGGGTTGCCGAGACTGGCCAGCGCTGCCACCACCGGCGCCAACCTGGCGAATCCGGCCGGCCCGAAGTCCGGCTGCACCACCAGTGCCTTGATTCGCTGTGCGGCCTGGGGATCGTCGGGCTCCACGGCCAGCGCCTGCCAGAGGGCGGCCCGCAGCGGTGTGTCGGCCCGGCGGCCATCGGCCATCTGCAGGCTCAGGGCCAGGCCGTCGCGGCCGATGTCCATCGCCGAGCCGGCCCCGTCGAGCAGCCAGCCCCAGCCGGCGCAGCGATGCTCCCGGCCCTCGCCATCGCGCCCGACGGCGATCGTGCCGGTGCCGCTGATCACGACGATGCCCGGCCCCTGCGGGAAGGCGCCGCGCAGGGCGGTGCGCTCATCACCGCTGACCGCCAGCTGCGCCAGGGGCAGGCCCAGGGCTGCTGCCGCCAGGGCCAGCGCCTGGGTCTGCACGGCACTGCCCTGCTCGATGCCGCTGGCGCCCACCGCGGCTGCCTGCAGCGGCGCCTCCGCCCACGGGGCAGGCAGCTGAACCCTGGCGTCGGCGAGGCTGAGGGTCAGGGCCGTCTGGAAGCGCTCCGCACCGCCTGCTGCCGCCAGGTGGCTCACCCCCGGACCCTGGCCTTCGGCGATGGTCCTGCCGTTCCAGGTGGCCAGGCGGCAGCGGCTGTGGGTCTGACCGGCATCGAAGCCGGCCAGCAGTCCCCAGGACTCCCGGCTGCTGGTCATCCCCTCAGTCATCACCGCCTGCGGATGGGGCACCAGCCTCGCTGGAGGTCTGTGGCTGCGAGGCGCCGGCACCCTGCATCGAGGCCGCCAGGGTGGCGAGGCTGAAGAAGGCCACCAGCTGCACCTCGGGCCGGAAGAAGATCGTGTCGGTGAGGCCCTGGACCGCCAGCGCCATGAACACGGCCACGGCCGCCAGGCTCGGCAGCACCAATGGCCCCTGGGAGCGCCACTGGCCCAGGCCGGTGCGCAGGGCACAGAGGAACAGGCCGATGCCCGCCAGTAGCCCGGGGACGCCGGCCTCGACGGTCCATTCCAGCGGAATCGAGTAGGCGCTCAGGGCGTTGAACTTGGCCTGTTGGTAGAGGGGATAGATCAGGTTGAAGGCGCTGTTGCCCGGGCCGATGCCGATCCAGGGGCGGTCCTCGATCATCTGCAGCACCGAACCCCAGACATTCATGCGGAAGTTGTTGGAGCTGTCCTCGCGACCCGCCACCAGGCTCATCACCCGCACCCGCAGCGGCTCCACCTGGGTCACCAGCACCACCAGCACCGCGGCGCCCCCCAGCAGCAGCAGCACCGGCAGGGTGCGCCGCCAGAACAGGGGCCAGTGGCGGATGGCACGCCAGAGCAGCAACAGGGCCAGGGTGCCCAGGCCCGCCACCATGCCCATCCAGGCGCCGCGGCTGTAGGTGAGCACCAGGGCGACGATGCCGAGCAGCAGGGAGGTCAGGGCGAACAGTTTGCGTGGCCTGCCCTGCCAGCGCAGCAGCGCCACCACGGCCAGGGGCAGGATCGGCAGCAGGTAGCCGCCCAGCAGGTTGGGGTTGTCGAGGGTGCTGTAGATGCGCACCGTGCCCTCGGCCACCGAGTTGTTGTCCGACCACTTGGCCAGGGCGCTCGAATCGCCGAACAGCTGGCGGATGCCGATCACGCTGGTGAGCAGTTCACCGGCCAGCAGCGCTGCCGTCAGCCGGTCCCACCAGAGAGGGGCCGTGGCCAGCAGCTGGCGCATCAGGGCATACACCCCCAGATAGCTCAGCAGCTTCATCAGGCCCTTGAAGGCCGCCAGCGGCACCGGCGAGAAGCCCGTGGCCAGCACGGCGATCGCCAGCACCGCCAGCAACCAGCCATTGATCGAGCCGATCCGACCGGCGGGTGTGCGCAGGGCCCAGAGCAGCCAGAGCAGGCCGGCGGCGGCGATCAGCAGGCTGAGGCCGCTGCGGGTCACCCAGGGCAGGCCGGCCAGCAGGGCACACAGCACCCAGCCGGCCACCAGCGGCAGATGGCGGGAGAGGGCTCCACCCTCCCAGGCGGCCAGCAGTCCCTGCCAGCGCAGCAGCAGCGGAGGGGAGGCGGGGATCGGCGGCTGCATGGGCTGGCTTGGGGCGCGGTTGGACTCGACCCGCTGTGCAGCGGGGGCATCCCCGAGGCCGGCACGAATCGTTCAGGGATGGATCGTCAGGCTGATTATCAGCGCGACGGCAACATCTGCAGGTGTTGCCGTCGCTAGGGGCTTGCGGCCGGCGCCGGGCCCAACTCTGCCGGCGGCTGGCCCAACGTTGCCGGCGGCGGTGCGGCTTCGTTGCGCCGGAACAGCACCCGGTACACCGGCAACCCCTGGTTCAGCACGTAGGTCTCCCGCTCCGTCGGCAGTGCCAGGGGGTTCTCCGATCGCCAGGGGCGGGCGTCGCCAGCGGGGCGCTCGAAGCAGCCGCTGGCCTCCACCAGGGCCACCATCGGCTCGATCGCTCCCAGCACATCGCTCTGCAGAAACAGCTCCCGGTCCGGTGCCAGGGCCGCGGCGATCGCCGCCAGCAGCGGCGGCTGCAAGACCTGGCGCTTGCGGTGCTTGGTCTTGAACCAGGGATCAGGAAACTGGATCGTCACCAGGGCCAGGCGGCCGGTCGGCAGTGCCGCCAGCCAGTCCTGAAGGCTGATGGTGGCGTTGCAGAACAGAAAGCGCAGATTGGTCAGCCCTGCGGCCTGCCGGTCGGTTTCGGCCGCCTCCACCAACGGCCGGCGGATCTCCACGCCCAGATGGTTGCGCCGGGGATCCTGGTCGGCCAGCGCCAGCAGAAAGCGGCCGCGGGCGCAGCCGATGTCCAGATGCAGGGGCAGATCGGCCGCTGCGAACAACTCCGCTGGGGCCGGCAGGGGCCGCGGCACCAGGTGGAAGCGGCTGAGCGGATTGACGTGCTGCCGCACCATCTCAGTCGCCCTGGGCGGCCGGCCCCGTGTCACCGGCATCCGTCGTCGCTGTCGCGTCCGCTGCGGCCGGGATCGGGCGGGGTACCAGGAAGCCCCAGCTGGCCGTGTAGCCATGCAGGTGGGTGGTGCCCCCCACCGGGCCGATTTCGCCGTTGCAGAACACGCCGCTGATCGGCAGGTCGGCGAAGGCTTCATGGCAGAGGCTCACATCGCCGTCGGCTTCGCCGTAGAGGCCCTGGCCCCGTCCCAGACAGGCGAACAGCAGGGCCAGCAGCGGCTGCGGGCCAGGGCGGTCGGCCAGGGCGGCCAGCAGCTGGCGGCCTTCCTGGCGGGAGGCATCGCCATCGCGCAGCTGGAACTGCACCTTCTGCCCCACCCGCATGCGCTCGGCCACGGCCACGGCGCCGTTGCGTGGATCAACGCCGATCAGATTGCGCACCAAAAAGGCGGAGGGGGCCTGCTGCAGATTGGC
>CALPMR020000051.1 GCA_943324725.2 Bordetella parapertussis
CGCGCGGCCGCCTCCTCAGGGCGCAGCACCTGGCCCTCATGCGCTCCGAAGATCAGCACTTCGTCACCGACGCCGGCATCGGGCAGGTCCGCGAGGTCCACCGCCATCGAATCCATCGAGACCCGTCCCAGCAGGGGCGCCCGCCGCCCCTGGATCAGCACCTCGCCGCGGTTGGAGAAGCTCCAGGGCACGCCGTCGTTGTAGCCGGCGGCGACAATGCCGATACGCTGCTGCTCGGCCGTGACCACGTAGGTGCCGTTGTAGCCCACCCGCTGGCCGCGCTGCAGGAGACTCACCTGCACCAGCCGACTGAGGACCGCCACCGCCAGTTCCAGTTCGATCGCCGCGGCCACGGCGGGCGATGGATAGAGCCCATACAGGCCGAGACCGAGACGCACCATGTCGCAGCGGGCGGCGGCGAAGCGCACGGCGCCGGAGGTGGCGGCGGCATGGATGATCAGGGGCTCGTCACTCTCGGCGCGGATCATGGCGACGGCCGCTTCAAAACGGGCCAGTTGCTCCTCGGTGTGGTCATCGGCGGCCGGATCATCAGCGCTGGCCAGGTGCGTCATGACGCCAGTGAGCCGCACCACCCCGGAACCCCGCAGCAGGCGGGCCACCCCCAGGGCCTCCTCGGGGGTGACACCGACCCGGCCCATGCCGCTGTCGATCTCGAGATGGACATCGAGGCTCGCGTCCATCGTGCGCAGGCTGGTCACCAGCCGCTGGGCGCAGGCCAGGGAGTACACCACCGGGGTCAGGCGCCAGCGCACCGCCTTGTCGATTTCGTCGCTGTCCATCAGCATCACCAGCACCGGGCAATGCACCCCGGCCCGCCGCAAGGCCGCTCCCTCGTCGGCGGCTGAGACGCCGATCCAGTCGACGCCGCTCTCCTGCAGCGCCAGGGCGAGGCGGGCCAGCTCGGTGCCGTAGGCCCAGGCCTTGAGCACGGCCAGGATGGCCACCTTCGGGCCGCAGAGGGCACGGAAGCGGGCGATGTTGTCGCGCACGGCATTGAGATCCACCAGGAAGCGGCGCGGGGCCATCGATTCCCAGATGGCCGAGGCGGCGCTGGCCAGGCCCAGGCGGGCGGCGCCCTTGAGCAGCACGGTGTCGCCGGGCTGGACCAGGCTGCGCATCGTGGCCCGCAGGTCACCGCTGTCGGCGAGCTCGATCACCGGAGCCTGGGGCCGGCTTGCCCGCCAGGCGGCGGCAGTGTGAGCGTTGGCCGGATGGGGCAGCAGCAGCAGATGGCTGAAGCCCCGTTCCGCCGCCAGTTGGCCGATCAGGGCATGTTCAGGCGCTTCGCTGTGGCCCAGCTCCGCCATGCCGCCGAACACGAACAGGCGCCGTCCTGAGTCGGAGCTGGAGCTCACCGTTTCCAGGGCGACCTGGACGGAGATCGGATCGTCGCTGGCGCTGTCATTGACGATCGTGATGCCATCCGGGGTCCGCCAGGTCTCCATGCGGGTGGGGCCGAAGCTGTAGTCCTGCAGCACGGCCACGATCTCGTCGACGCTGACACCCAGCTGCAGAGCGGCGGTCATGGCGATCAGCAGATCTTCCACCAGGGGGGCGGAGCGGGTGCGCACCGGCAGTCGCACCCGTTCGCCGTCGAAGTCGAGGCTGAGCAGGAGCCCTGCTCCATGGGGCTTCTGCTCGATCAAACGGGGTTCGCCCCGGCCCGCCTGCAGCCGGCGGCAGGGCAGAGGGATGGCGTCGAGGAGGGGATCGGCGGGGGCAATCAGCCAGCCAGCGGGCGGCAGTGCGCGGAACAGGATCATTTTTTCGCGGGCGGTCACCTCACGGCTGCCGAAGCCGCCTCGATGGGCCAGACCCACGTTCACCAGCACGCCGAAGTCGGGCGCCAGGATCCTGGCGATGCTCGTCATCTCGCCGGGAGCTGAGATGCCGGCCTCGAACACCCCCAGTTCCGTGCCAGCGGGGGCGGAGAGCACGGCCAGCGGCACCCCCACCTGGCTGTTCCAGCTGCCGGGGCTGGCGGCGACCCGGTAGCGCTGGGCCAGCAGGGCCGTCAGCGCGCTCTTGACGATCGTCTTGCCATTGCTGCCGGTGATCGCCACCACCTGGCGGATGTGCTGCCGGCGATACCAGGCCGCCAGGCGTTGCAAGGCTTCCAGAGGATCGTCGACTTCGATCCGGGGCAGCTCCGACGAGCTTGCAGCCGTGGAGGCACACCCGCCGCGACGCACCACCACCAGACTTGCCCCCGCTGCGATCGCGTTGGCCACGAAGCTGTGGCCATCGCGGCTGCGCCCCCCGAGGGCGAAGAAGGCATCGCCCGCCTGCACCCGCCGCGAATCGATGGCCACCGCCCGGATCGGAGCGGCCGCCGGATCACCGTGGAGCTGGCCTGCCAGCAGAGCGGCCAGCGTGCGGGGGGCGGGGAGGGCCATTGAGTCCGGAGGCTAGCCAGCCAGGATGCACCTGGGCGCAGGTCGTGCCGGACACCGAAGGGACGGCCGCATCTCGTTAAGGTTGATTGATCTTCGGGAGGTGGCATGGGCCACGTTCTCGTGCTGAATGCGTCCTACGAACCGCTCAACATCACCACCTGGCGGCGGGCGATGGTGATGCTGCTGAAGGGGAAGGCGGAGGGGCTGGAGCATGACCCCAACCATCGAATCCGGCCGGATCACCTGCTCCCCACCGTGATTCGCCTGCACCAGTTCGTGCGGGTGCCCTACCGCCAGATGCCGCTCACGCGCCGCAATGTCTTCCAGCGGGATGGCCATCTCTGTCAGTACTGCGGTTTCAGCGGTGAGCCGCTCTCGATCGATCACGTCGTGCCCCGCAGCCGCGGTGGCGCCGACATCTGGGAGAACGTCACCACCGCTTGTCTGCCCTGCAACGTGCGCAAGGGCAATCGCACGCCGCGGGAGGCGGCCATGCCCCTGCGCCGGGAGCCGCGCCGGCCCCCCACCAGCCTCAATTTTGAAACCATCCGCCGGATTCGCGCCGGTCAGAATCGCGAATGGGCCAAATACGTGATCGGGGCCTGACCTCGCGATGGGCCACGGATCACTCTTGATCGCCCCTGGGTTCAGCCATTGGCGCCGCTGGCCTGGCTGGCCAGGTCCTGCAGCTGGCGGCCCTGTTCAGCGGCAATGCAGGCTTCGATCACGTCGTCGAGCTGGCCGTTGAGGACCGGATCGAGCGAAAAGTTCTGCCCGAGCCGATGGTCGGTGACGCGGTTGTCCTTGGCGTTGTAGGTGCGGATCTTTTCACTGCGATCGCCGCTGCCCACCTGGGAGCGCCGCTCATCCCGTTCAAGGGCATTGGCTTCAGCCAGCTTCCGCTCGTAGAGCTTGGCCCGCAGAATCTGCATGGCCCGTTCGCGGTTCTGCAGCTGGGAGCGTTCCTGGGTGCAGAACACCCGGATGCCGGTGGGCTTGTGCAGCAGATCAACAGCAGTTTCCACCTTGTTGACGTTCTGGCCGCCGGCGCCGCCGGAGCGGGCGGTGCTGATCTCCAGGTCGCCCGGATCGATCTGCACTTCGACTGGATCGGCCTCGGGCATCACCGCCACCGTGGCCGTGGAGGTGTGCACCCTGCCCTGGGATTCGGTGGCAGGAACTCTCTGGACCCGATGCACGCCGGCCTCGAACTTCAAGCGGCTGTAGACCCCCTCTCCCCTGATCGAAAGGATCAGTTCCTTGTAGCCGCCCAGATCGGCTTCGGAGGCGCTGACCGGCTGCACCTGCCAACTGCGGCCCTGGGCATAGCGCTCGTACATGCGGGCCAGATCTCCTGCCCAGAGGCTGGCTTCATCGCCGCCGGCCCCGGCCCGGATTTCCAGCATGACGCTGCGCTCATCGCGGGGATCCGACGGCAACAGGGCCAGGGTGAGGCGCCGCTGCAACTCGTCGATGCGCGCTTCGAGCGACTCCAGCTCGCTGATGGCCAGTTCCACCAGCTCCGCCATGGCGGGATCGTCGCGGTGCTCCTTGAGCAACCTGTGGGTGTCCAGCTGCTCCTGTTGCAGCTTGCGCCATTGCTGGTGGTCGAGCACCAGGGGCTCAAGCCGGGCCCGTTCGCGAGCAATGGTCTGCAGCCGGTCCGGGTCCGAGGCCACAGCCGGATCGGCCAGCTGCCGTTCAAGGGCCGCGAAGGTGTGGCAGGCCGTTTGCAGGCGTTCGCTGAGCAGGGCAGGGTCCATGGCGAAGGGCGTCCAGATGCCGCCGGAACGGCAGGCGAAGAGGCACGGAAGCTTTCAGAACAAAAGCCGGATGCCCGAGAGGCATCCGGCTCGCCGGAAGGTCTGGATGTTTGGTCGAACAAGGCGTCAAGGCCAGCTTGCTGGCGCCGGTCAGCCCTTGAGGCTGGCCAGCTGCGCTGTACGAAATCCATCCGTCGATGAACTGGTGACGACCGAGCTGGAGGCCCTCATGATCGGGCCCCATGAAAATTGCAGGGGAGCTGTGCAGGCTCAGTCAGACAGGACGTCTCTGCGTTGACCAGCTGATCAGCCGGAGACGGATGCTGAGGTCTCGTCTGCAGCAGCAGGAGCTTCGTCCGCCGGGGCTTCGTCTTTCTTGACTCCTGCAGCGGAGTCGGTACCAGCCATGCCGTATTTGCGCATGAAGCGATCCACCCGGCCCTCGGTGTCGAGGATTTTCTGGGTGCCCGTGTAAAAGGGATGGTTGCCGCTCCAGACATCGACGTGGAGCTCGGGATGGGTGGAGCCGGTGGTCATCACCACCTCTCCATTGCAGATCACCTTGGCATCGGGATACCAGGTGGGATGGATGTCGGCCTTCGGCATGACGGGTGAAGCGAGCGGAGACGGGAAACGGAGCTGAAGAATCAGCGCTTGGAGAACTGGGGCGCTTTGCGGGCTTTCTTGAGGCCGTACTTGCGGCGCTCCTTGGCCCGGGGATCGCGGCTGAGGTGGCCTTCCACCTTGAGCGGCTTGCGATTGTCAGGCGAGAGATCGCACAGGGCCCGGGCCGCACCCTGCTTGATCGCATCGGCCTGGCCGGTGAGGCCACCGCCGCGCACGTTGACCAGCAGGTCGTACTGGCCTTCGAGGCCGAGGGTCTGCAAGGGAGCCCTCACCGCCGCCAGGTAGACGGGGTTGTAGTTGAGGTAGTTGTCGCCGGGGCGGCCATTGATGGTGACGGTGCCACTGCCGGGAACGACCCGCACACGGGCCACAGCCGTTTTGCGACGGCCGGTTCCCCAGTAGACGACGCGGTTGGAGGAGCTGGTCATTTGATGGCGTTGGCGGCGGGATCGAGGGCGAGGGTCTGGGGCTGCTGGGCGGTGTGGGGATGCTCAGCGCCTTTGTAGACCTTCAGCTTGCGGAACATCTGGCGCCCGAGGGCGTTGTGGGGAAGCATGCCCTTGATGGCCACTTCGATGATCCGCTCGGGCAGACGACCCTGCAGGTGGGCGAAGGTTTCGGTCTTCATGCCGCCGGGGCGGCCGGAATGACGGCGATAGAGCTTCTGGGTGGGCTTGTTACCACTGACACGGATCTTGTCGGCGTTGATCACAACGACAAAGTCGCCTGTATCGAGATGGGGGGTGTAAGTGGGCTTGTTCTTGCCACGGAGCACCTGGGCCACCTCGCTGGCCAGCCGGCCGAGGGTCTGATCCGCAGCATCGACCACATACCACTGGCGGTCGAGCGTGTCGGGGGAAGGCAGGGTTGTCTTGTTCATTGCGCCTGAAGGGCACCGGCTGACCGGCTTGGAAAACCACCGCATCCGTGCTGTACGGCGGATGGCATGGGCTGGAGTGACCCTACCGCGCCGTGGTTCTTGCTCCTGCAGCAGGGCGTTCGCCGAACTGAAGAGCAAGCGTGACGGGTTGGCGGGACAACAGCGCCAGCCTCGAATCGGCCCGATCTAGGGAGGTGCCGGAGACACCTCTGTGACCTCCAGAGATCCGGGGCTGGCCGGTGTTGCGTTCGCTGCCGCGCTCGCAGGCACACCGCTCGCCCCGGGGGCTGGAGGTGGATCAGGCGATTTCAGCTGAAACCGCGGTTGGCAATCGTACCAGGCGGCTTCTGGGAAGATTGGCTCTGGGTAGCCCACCCGTAGCAGGCAGAGCCCCTGGGGAGGAGCCGCCTCCCGCACTTCGGAGCGCGCCTGGGTCCGCCAGCGCCGTTCGAAGGCCGCCACACTCAGGCGCCCCTCACCGACGGCCACCAGTTGTCCCATCACCAATCGCACCATGCCGTAGAGGAAGCCGCTGGCCTGGAGTTCGACGCTGAGCAGATCTTCCTGGCGCTCCAGGAGCACCTCCTGGATGGTGGTGCGGGCATGGGCGCGGCGGCTGCCGGCCCGCTGAAAGGCCGCGAAATCATGCTCCCCCAGCAAGGTCTGCAGGGCGGCCTCCATGGCCTGATCGTCGAGGCGAAGCTGATAGCGATGCCAGCTCCAGGCGCTCAGAAACAGGTTGGGGGTGCGGCCGTTGTGGATCGTGTAGCGGTAGCGCCGGTAGCGAGCCGAAAAGCAGGCGTGCCAATGGGGCGGCACTTCAGTGGCGGCACGAACCCGGATCGTGGCGGGTAGGCGACCATTGAGAGCCTTGGGCCAGCGCTGGGCTGGGATCGGACCGGCGGCGTCGAAGTGGACCACCTGGGCGGCGGCATGGACGCCGCTGTCGGTGCGCCCGGCCGCCACACTGCGGATCGGGCGCTGGGGATCGAGGCCAGCGATCGCCGCCTCGAGCACCTCCTGCACGCTGATCTGACGGGGTTGGCGCTGCCAGCCATGAAAAGCCGAACCCTCGTACTGGAGGCAGAGCGCGATCCGGTGGGTCGCGGCTCTCTCCGGAGACGAGGGTTCGGCAATGGAGCCGGGGTTGGGGGCCGTCGGGTTCAGACGAGCTCGATGATCGCCATTTCGGCGTTGTCGCCACGGCGGGGCACGGTACGGATGATGCGGGTGTAGCCCCCGTTGCGTTCGCCGTAGCGATCCTGGGCCTTGTCGAACAGGGCGTGCACCAGCTGCTTGTCGAAGATGTAGCCAATGGCGCGGCGACGAGCCGACAGGCTGCCGTCCTTGGCGAGCGTGATCATGCGCTCGGCTTCATTGCGCAGAGCCTTGGCACGGGCCTTGGTGGTGGTGAGGCGACCTTCGCGGATCAGCTGGGTGGTGAGGCCACGCAGGAGAGCTTTGCGTTGGTCGGCGGGGCGTCCCAGCAGGGGGACTCGGCACTGGTGTCGCATGGGATCAGGTCTCGGGCTGTCGCGAAAGGGGCTTCGGGGAGGGGTTGAACGCAGGCAGCGTTCAGGCGCTTGTGCGGCTCTGGGGCAGGGAAATGCCGATGCGTTCGAGGGCTTCGATCACCTCGTCGGCAGATTTGGAGCCGAAGTTCTTGATCTCCAGCAGATCCTCATAGCTGAAGCCCATCAGGTCGGAGACGGAGTTGACCTGAGCGCGCTTGAGGCAGTTGTAGGCCCGAACCGAGAGGTTCAGTTCTTCGAGGGGGATCTGGGCTTCGGCCGACGGCTCGGGCTCAACGCCCGGCTCCTCGTTCATGGTGAGGCTGGCCAGCGGCTGGAACAGGCCGATCAGCTGGTTGGCCGCCTGGGCCATGGCGTCATCGGGGGTGATGCTGCCGTTGGTTTCGATCTCGAGGCGCAGGCGCTCCCGGGCTGAGCCACCTTCACCGACGGCGGTTTCGTCGACGGTGTAGTTGACCCGCCTGACTGGCATGAACACTGCATCGATCTGCAGCAGATCAATGGCCGTGGTGTCCTCGTTGTGGCGATCGACGGGGCGGTAGCCGATGCCCCGCTCCACATGGACCTCCATCTCCAGGCTGTGGCCGTCGGCCACCACGGCGATCAGGCGGGCGCCGTCGATCACCTGGACCTGGGAGGAGAACTGCAGGTCGGAAGCGGTGACGGTGGCCGGGCCGTTGACCACAAGCCGACCGATCTCCAGTTCGCGGCTGCGGCTGTTGACCGGCACCGACTTGCAATTGAGCAGGATGTCGAGCACGTCTTCCTTGACGCCCGGCACCGTGGCGTATTCGTGGTTGACGTTGGCAATGCGCACAGCGGTGATCGCGCTGCCCTCAAGGCCCCCGATCAGAACCCGCCGCAGGGCGTTGCCCAGGGTGGTGGCCTGACCACGGTCGAGCGGACCGATCACGAAGACGCCCGTCTGGGAGCGGTCGTCGGCAACCTGGTGCTCGACCCGATCGATCTGGTACTGCAACACGGTCTGAGAAGGCGGAGAGGTGGACGAAGCCGGAAGGCACTGAAGCTGGGCTGGTGGGATCAGACCCGCCGACGCTTGGCACGCCTGCAGCCGTTGTGGGGCAGGGGCGTGACATCGCGGATCAGGGTGATCTCGAGGCCAGCCACTTGCAGAGCCCGGATGGCGGTTTCACGCCCGGAGCCTGGACCGCGCACCAACACTTCGATCTGGCGCATGCCTTGCTCGAGAGCGCGGCGGGCGGCGGCTTCCGCGGCGGTCTGGGCGGCGAAGGGGGTGCCTTTGCGGGCTCCCTTGAAGCCACTGGCTCCAGCCGATGACCAGCTGATCACTTCACCGGCAGTGTCGGTGATCGAGACGATGGTGTTGTTGAACGTGCTCTGGATATGCGCCACACCGTTGGGCACATTGCGTTTGGCCTTCTTGGGGCCTGATTTCTTGGCGGGCTTGGCCATGGAAGAAGCCCTGCAGGAGCAGGGAGGTGATCGTGGGACTTGGGGGAGATCCCGGTGACGATGCCCTCAGATGGGGCAGCGGCGGGGTCGGGGCCCAGCGCAGTGGCTGGGATGGGGAAGCCTGGAAGTTGAGGCGTCGAACGGAAATCGGAAGCTGCCCCGTTGTCCAGAACCGGCGGTAAGCGGTGGCCTGGACTGGGGGCAAATCATCACTGGGCTCTTCGCAGCTGATTGGGCCTTGGCTGGGAAGCGGCAGCGATTTACTTCTTCTTACCGGCCACGGTTTTGCGCGCACCACGGCGGGTACGGGCGTTGGTGCGGGTGCGTTGGCCCCGCACGGGCAGGCCCATGCGATGGCGACGACCGCGCAGGCAACCGATGTCCTGCAGGCGCTTGAGGGCCATGCCCTCTTCGCGACGCAGGTCGCCTTCAAGGGTGAAGGATTCGGCGGCTCCGCGCAGTTTCTGCACGTCGGCGTCGCTCAAGTCCTTGACGCGGATGTCTGGATTGACACCGCTCTTGGCCAGGATCTTGCGGGCACGGGTGAGACCGATGCCATAGACGTAGGTGAGAGAGATCTCGACCCTCTTGTCACGAGGGATGTCGACACCGGCGATCCGAGCCACGTTGGAGAAACGATCAGGGGGGCAGGGGGTCCGCCCTAAGGCGGAGGGGCCGCCTGGGAGGGCGGCGGTTCACGCGCCCGAAGGCGAGTGGGGAGGCGATCAGGGCCCGTGGGCTCTGATCGATGGGACGGAGTTCGGCCGTGGGGCTGAACCGGCAGGGCCGGGGATCAACCCTGGCGCTGCTTGTGCTTGGGATTGGTGCAGATGACCATCACCCGACCGTGGCGACGGATCACCCGGCACTTGTCGCACATTTTCTTGACTGAGGCACGCACCTTCATGGGAGTTGTGCTCTCCGATTTTGCAAACGAGCACCCTATCACACGGGTCAATCCAGCCCCCGTGCTCCCGGGCCCTCAGCCCGCCAGCAGGGCGGTGATGCGCTCGCCGATCTCCTCGACGCTGCCGGCCGCTTCGATGGACTCCAGCAGCCCCAGCTGGCGATAGTGCGTGATCAAGGGGGCGGTCTGCTCGCGGTAGACCTCGAGGCGATGGCGGATCACCGCTTCGTTGTCATCGGCCCGGCCGCGACTGAGCAGGCGCTGGATCAGCAGCCCGTCATCGAGTTCCATCAACACCACCCGTTCGATCTGCTGGTTGAGTTCGGCCAGCAGCAGGTCGAGGGCTTCGGCCTGAACGAGGTTGCGCGGGAAGCCATCAAGCAGCCAGCCCTGGCCGTGGTGTTCCAGGCGGCTGCGGACGATGGCGAGCACGAGGTCGTCGCTGACCAGTTCGCCGCTGGCCATCACCGCTTCGACCTGGCGACCGAGCTCGCTGCCTGCCTGAACCTCCGCCCGCAGCAGATCGCCGGTGGAGAGGTGCAACAGGCCGTGACTGGCGCTGAGGCGCTGGGCCTGGGTGCCCTTGCCGGCGCCGGGGGGGCCGAGGAAGAGGAGGCGTTGCTTCATGACGGGAAACGGGCGGGACGTCGGGGAGAACTGACGGCGGGGACGTTAAGAGGGGAAGTGGAGCGGAGCTGTGGACAGGCGTTGAGCAGGGGGGCTCACTGCCGCACCATGCCCTCGTAGCGCTGGGAGATCACGTAGGTCTGGACCTGTTTGGCGGTGTCGATGGCCACGCCCACCAGAATCAGCAGGGAGGTGGCCCCCAGTCCCTGGAAGGTGCTCACCTGGGTGGCGCCCTCGATCGCTGAGGGGATGATCGCCACGAAGCCCAGGAACAGCCCGCCGAGCAGGGTCAGGCGGTTCTGGACGCCACTGAGATAGTTGGCTGTCGCCGAGCCGGGCCTCACCCCTGGAATCGCCACACCGCCACGTTTGAGGTTGGTGGCGATGTCCACCGGGTTGACCGTGAGCGAGGCATAGAAGAAACCGAACCCCAGGATCAGCGCGAAGAACACCAGCGGATAGAGCCAGGGGGTGCTGCTGCTGGGGCTGAGGTAGCCGGCGGCCTTGACCAACCAGGCGTTGCGGGTGAGGTTGGCAATCGTCAGCGGCAGAAACACCACCGCCGAGGCGAAAATGATCGGCATGACACCGCCGGCGTTGAGTTTCAACGGCAGGTAGCTCTGGCGCGAGGAGAGCATGCCGGAACCCCCCACCTGGCGCTTGGCGCTCACGATCGGGATGCGCCGGTTGCCTTCCTGCACAAAGATGATGCCGACGATCGTGACCAGAAACACCAGCACCAGCACGACGATGCCGCCGACGGTGCTGCGATCGCCTGTCTGGGCCAGCTGAATGGTGGATCCCAGCGCATTCGGCAGAGTGGCGACGATGTTGATGAAGATCACCAGGGAGGCCCCCTGGCCGATGCCCCGTTCGGTGATCACTTCACTGATCCACATCACCACCATCGAGCCGGTGACCAGGGCCAGGCTGGTCTGCAGCACGAACAGCCAGTCCGGCAATCCGGGCAGGGCGTACTGACGCAGGATCAGGGCGAAGACCGTGCTCTGCAGGATTCCCCAACCCAGGGCCACATAGCGGGTGATCTGGGCGATCTTGCGACGGCCGGCCTCCCCCTCGTTCTTCTGCAGATCTTCCAGTTGGGGCAGGGCTGCGGTCAGCAGCTGCAGGATGATCGAGGCGTTGATGAAGGGCAGGATGCCCAGGGCGAAGATACCCAGGGTGGAGAGGCCGCCTCCGGTGAAGATGTTGAGGAAGCCGATCAGCTGGCCGCCGCGGGAGAGGAACTCCTGGAAGGCGACGCGATCGATACCTGGCACGGGGATGTAGATCCCCAGGCGCACCAGCATCAACAGGCCGAGGGTGGTGAGAACCCGGTCCCGGAGAGTCTTCGCCTGGAACAGCTGGCTGATGATTTCAGCGGCGCTGGGATTGCGCCCCCTGCTGACGACCATGACGGATGCTGAGGGGAGATAGGGGAGGGAGAGAAGCGGCCCCCCGCTGGGGGACCAGACCTACGGAAAGAGCCGCCTGCCGGCCGGACGGCAGGCAGACGGCTCTGAACCTAGGAGCAGAAGGAGGAGGGCACCGGGCTCAGCCGGTGATCTCGCAGCTGCCGCCAGCGGCTTCGATCTTGTCGCGGGCACTGGCCGTGAAGGCGGCTGCCTGGACGGTGAGCTTCACCTTGAGATCGCCGTTGCCCAGCACCTTGAGGGGGTGTTTGGGACTGGTGACCAGGCCGTCTTTGGTCAGCGAATCGAGGCTGACGATGCTGCCGGCTTGGATCTCAGCCAGCTTGCTCACGTTGATGACCGTGAACTCCTTGGGGTTGACCAGGGGGAAGTGCTTGAGCTTGGGCACGCGCCGGTAGAGCGGCATCTGCCCACCCTCGAAGCCGGGTCGGGTGGGACGGCCGGAGCGTGACTTCTGGCCACGCATGCCGAAGCCGCAGCTGGCGCCCTGGCCCGCAGCGATACCCCGACCCTTGCGGGTCTTGCGACGGCGTGAACCGGGCTGGGGCTTGAGTGAATCGAGAGAGTAGGAGGTCATCGGGGATCTCAGGAGTAGATCTGCTCAAGGGAGATGCCACGCTCCTTGGCGGTCTCCTTGTGAGTGCGAAGGCCGGCGAGGGCCACCATGGCGGCGCGGGCGTTGTTGAGCGGGGTCTTGGAGCCCAGCCGCTTGGCCAGCACGTTCTTGATGCCGGCCAGTTCAAGCACCGTGCGGATCGAACCACCCGCGATCACCCCGGTACCGGGAGCGGCCGGACGGATCAGCACACTGGCGGCGCCATCGCGACCGTTGCTGAGGGTGGGGATCGAGCTGGTGCGGGTGAGGGGAACCTTGACCAGATGCTTCTTGCCGTCGGCCACGCCCTTGCGGACGGCACCGATGACATCGCCGGCCTTGCCGACGCCGACACCGACTTGGCCGCGTTCGTTGCCGACGACGACGATGGCGCGGAAGCTCATCTTCTTGCCGCCTTTGACGGTCTTGGAGACGCGGCGAATCTGCACAACCCGCTCCTGCCATTCGGAGTCGCGTTCCTGGCCGCGACGGTTGTCCCGGCCGCGGCCGCCGCCGCCACCGCCGCGGCGATCGCGGTCGCCACCGCCACCGCTCTTGCCGCCGCCGCCGCCACGGCGTTCCTGCTGCTGGCCTTCAGCCGCTGCGGGAACGTCCGATGCCGCCGGAATGTCGTTGGTCTGGATCTGGTCGTTGGTTTCGGTCATGGTGAGAGCAGGATCAGAATTGAAGGCCCGCTTCCCGGGCGGCATCGGCGAGGGCCTTGACCCGGCCGTGATACAGGTTGCCGCCGCGATCGAAGACCACCTGCTGGATGCCCTTGGCAAGGGCACGTTGTGCGACTAACTGGCCCACAGCGATCGAAGCATCGCAGGTGGCACCGGCCTTGAGGCTGGTGCGCAGGTCCTTGTCGAGGGTTGACGCCGCACAGAGCGTGCTCTGGGCGGCGTCGTCGATGACCTGGGCGTAGATGTGGTTGTTGGAGCGGAACACCGCCAGCCTGGGCCGGGCGGCGGTGCCGGAGAGCAGACGACGCAGGCGACG
>CALPMR020000052.1 GCA_943324725.2 Bordetella parapertussis
GCCACCCAGGGCAGCACCCATGGCCTGGGCGACGGCATCGGCTCGAGCCCAGGTTGTGCTGCTGCTCAAGGGAGTGAACACCCCGAAGCCGGTGCCTGCGTCTGGCTGCGATTGCGCCGGGGTCCAACCTGGATCACGCCCCATGCGGCGGAGTTCGCGCGACTGTTTCCCGGCCTCCAGGGCCTGGAGCCCCTGGAAGCGGCCTCCGAGGCCGCCCGACGCAGCGGTGCCACCGTGCTGCTGAAGGGAGCCCGCACGGTGGTGGCGGCGGCGGATGGGCGCCGCTGGCAACTGCTGCAGGCTGCTCCACAGGCGGCTCGAGGCGGCCTCGGTGATGTGCTGGCCGGCTATGCCGCGGGGCGGGCTGCCCTGGCCAGGGCCAGCGAGCAGCGGCGGTGGCCTGATGCCAGCCTGGGCTCCGATGCCTCTCTGTTGGCGGCGGTGGCCCTGGCCCACTCCCAGGCGGCACTGCATTGCCTGGAACGCTGCGGGCCCGGCGGCGTGAGCCCCCAGGCTGTGGCGGCGCATCTGCAGCAGTTCTGAACTAATAGCGCGTCGCTGACGGCCTGCGGCGACGGCGAGATCCAGCTTTTGTGCTCGCAGGCGTGGCCATTTCGGCACAAAGCGGCGCTGAAGAGCCTTTGGCGGCAGCACTTCTGCCGGTTTTGTGTTGTTTTGCCATTGAAAGCTGAAGGGTTATTGAAACTATCTCCAAGAAACCTGAATACGTGTGAAAATCACCTGGCTTCCCGTATTGGTTCATGACTGCCTCCTCCGTCAAAGTCAGTGGCGGCTCCAGCTGGAGGGGTGCTGATTCCATTTCCTGGTACCTGGCCTCCATCGGTCGGGAGCCCCTGCTCACCCCAGCCGAAGAGATCGAGCTCGGCAATCAGGTGCAGGCGATGATGCAGCTGGAGGAGCAGAAAAAAGACGACTACTCCCCTCAAGAACGCAAGACTATCAAGATCGGACACCGCTCCAAGCAGCGGATGATGAAGGCCAATCTCCGTCTCGTTGTCAGTGTTGCCAAGAAATATCAAGGCAAAGGACTGGAGCTGTTGGATCTGATCCAGGAGGGATCCCTCGGCCTTGAGCGAGCCGTGGAGAAGTTTGATCCAACCCGCGGCTATAAATTTTCCACCTATGCCTTCTGGTGGATCCGCCAGAGCATGACCCGAGGCATTGCCTGTCAGTCCCGCACCATCCGGTTGCCGGTGCACCTGAGCGAAAGGCTAACCACCATTCGCAAGGTGAGTCTTGATCTGGCCCACAAACTCGGGGCAATGCCAAGTCGGCAGGAAATCGCCGAGGCACTCAACATGCCGATCGAAGAGCTCGATTCGCTGTTGCGACAGTCCCTCACCACCTCCAGCCTGGATGCCCCCATCAATGCCGATGAGGGGCGCAGTTTCCTGGGAGATCTGATCGCCGACAACTCCGCCGAGGAGCCCCTGGACAAAGTGGAGCGGGGCATGCACCGGGAGCAACTCAGCCGCTGGCTCGATCAACTGACCGAACAGGAACGGGAGGTGCTGGGCCTGCGTTTCGGTCTTGACGGCCAGGAGCGCCACACCCTGGCGGAAATCGGCCGCCAGCTCGATGTCTCACGCGAACGGGTGCGTCAGGTGGAACTCAAGGCCCTGCGCAAGCTCCGCAATCTCACCCGTCGCACCACGTCCTCTCTCTGATCCCGAGTTCAACCGCCTTGGCTCCGACCAGGGGAGATCGCGGCAGAGGCCGCTGGAACCACGACGGCGAGATGGCTGAGCGGGCAGGCCAGAAAACAACGAGGGGGGCTGGATTCAGGAGCGGCTACCGGCCCCGGGATCAATCCTCCGCCCAGATGTACTTGGTGAGTTCACTGCTATCAGGCTCGGGAGCCGCCAGGGCGAACTCGACACAGTCGGCCACCACCGCATCGATCTCCTTCTCGATCTGCTTGAGATCACTCTCGCTGGCAAGGCCAGCGGCGATCAATCGAGCGGCCAGCTGCTTGATCGGGTCGCGCTTGGCCCAGAAAGCCTTCTCCTCAGCGGCCCTCAGCTCATCGGGATCGGCCAGGGAGTGGCCACGGAATCGATAGGTGAGGCATTCGAGCAACGTTGGACCTTCGCCGGCGCGGGCGCGCTCAATGGCGCGTTGAGCGGCACCGCGCACCGCCAGCACATCCATGCCATCCACTTCTTCTCCGGCCATGCCGAAGGCCGCGGCCTTGCGCCAGATCTCCGGATCACTGGTGGCCCGGTTGTGGTCCATGCCGATCGCCCAGCGGTTGTTCTCCACCACAAACAGGATCGGCAACTTCCAGAGGGCTGCCATGTTCAGGCATTCGTAGAACTGGCCGACATTGCAGGTGCCATCGCCGAAGAAGGCGGCGGTCACGGCGTCGCTGTCGGCCTGGCCGAGGGCATCGCGCTTGTAGCGGCTGGTGAAGGCGGCGCCGAGGGCCACCGGGATGCCCTCGCCGATGAAGGCATACCCACCCAACAGGTGATGTTCACGGGAGAACAAGTGCATCGAACCACCGCGGCCCTTGCTGCAGCCGGTGGCCTTGCCGAACAGCTCACTCATCACCTCCCGGGCTGGTACGCCGCAGCTGAGTGCATGCACGTGGTCGCGATAGGTGCTGCAGAACCAATCGTGTTGCATTTTCATCGCCTTGATCACGCCCGTGCTGACGGCCTCCTGGCCGTTGTAGAGGTGCACGAAACCAAACATCTTGCCGCGGTAGTACATCTCGGCGCACTTATCTTCAAAGCGCCGGCCGAGCGTCATATCGCGGTAGAGCATCAGGCCCTCCTCGCCGCTGACCGAGGCCGGTTCGGCTGGATACAGCCCTTGATGACGCAGGGCATGACTGCCGGCTTCGGGGGGCACGGCGTTGTCGGCGCTGGCAGCGACGCGGGCGGTGGTCAGTTCCTGGGTCATGTCAGCTGACCATGGCGATTCATGAGGGCGACTGTACGGGGTCCGTCCCCTGGGTACAGTCAAAACCACTGCTGCTTACTACAGTCACGCGCCAGTGCGCCCCCAACGGTTGGACTTGCCGCTCGATCATTTCCGTCTCCTCGGCGTGAGCCCGGCCAGTGACGCCCAGACCGTGCTGCGCACGTTGGCGACCCGGCTCGACCGCAGCCCCGAGCAGGGCTTCACAGCCGACACCCTGCTGGCCAGGGCCGAATTGCTGCGCGCCAGCGCCGACCTGCTCAGCGACGCCGAGCGCCGAGCCGCCTACGAATCCGATCTCACCACCCTGAACAGTGGCGAAGGAACCGTGGTGGCTGCCCTGGAGTTGCCCACGAGCCGCGAAGTGGCGGGCCTGCTGCTGCTGCTGGAAGCGGGTCAGCCGGCCGATTGCTTCGAACTGGCTTGCCGCAACCTTCAGCCCCCCCAGGCACCCGCCCTGGGCAGCAGCCGCGAAGCCGATCTCACGTTGCTGGCCGGCCTGGCCTGCCTGGCAGCCGCCGAAGAGGCCAAACAGAGCCGCCATTTTGAACGGGCCGCCGGCATCCTCAGGCAGGGACTGCAACTGCTGCAGCGCACGGGCAAGGTGCCCGAGCTGCGGGAACGCATGAACGCCGAACTGGAACGCCTCACCCCCTACCGGATCCTGGATCTGCTCAGCCGCGATCTGGCGGCCAAGAGCGAGCGGGCCGAGGGATTGGCCCTGCTGGAACAGCTGGTGCAGCGCCGTGGCGGCCTCGAGTCCAACAGCGACCCCGACTTCAGCAGCGACGAATTCCAGGCCTTTTTCCGCCAGATCCGTGGCTTCCTCACCGTGCAGGAACAGGTGGATCTGTTCAGCTCCTGGGGTGACGAGGGATCGGATGCCGCCGATTTCCTGGCCAGCACGGCGCTCACCGCCTCCGGCTTCGCCCAGCGCAAACCCGAGCGCATCGCCGCCGCCCGCGACCGGCTGCTGGCCAGTGGGCGCAGCGGCATCGAACCACTGCTGGCCAACCTGCACCTGCTGCTGGGGGATGTGGAGACGGCCCTCAGCACCTTTGAACACGGCGCCAACAAGGATCTCAAGGCCTGGGCCGCCCGCCACAGCGACGATCCCCTGGCCCAGCTCTGTGCTTACTGCCGCGACTGGCTCAGTCGCGATGTCCTGCCCGGCTACCGCGATCTCGATGCCGATCCGGACCTCGAGGCCTACTTCAGCGATCGCGACGTGGTGGCCTGGGTGGAGCGGGAAGACCGCCGTAGTGGCCGCAGCTTTGAGGCGCCGGTGGCCCCAGTCCCTGACGGCACCGCCGAGATCTCGCCCCAGTCCCCCGGCGCTGGCGATCTGAGCAGCTTCGACTGGAACCTGCCCTCCCCAAGCCCTGGCCCGAAGAAGGAGAGTCCCCCCCCCACAGATCCCGAGGACGACGAAGCCCCCCTTCCCTGGCAGCTGCCGGAGCTCAACCTGCCCCAGCTCTCCCTGCCGGCGCCGCGGCTGCTGGCCAGCGCCGTCGTGCTGGTCCTGGCCGTCGCTGGCGGTGCCTGGCTGCTGCGATCGCGGCAGGCGATCCCACCGCAGGCGCCGGGCCGCGGCCCGGCGCGGGGCGTGGTGACGATCCCGGCGCAACCCGCCAGGCCGGTACCCAACGCGGTCAAACCAGCCCAGCCTCCTAAAGCGGCCCAGGCCCAGACCAAGCCCCGGAGCCAGGCTGGTTCGCCGTCTCAGCCGAGTGACGCGCTCACCCCACTCACCATCGCCGAACCGAGCGAAACCCAGATCCGCAGCCTGCTCAAGACGTGGCTGACCACCAAGTCGCGGGTGCTCGGCGGGGCCAGCCTGCCGCCCAACCTGGAGGCCATCGCCCGCGATGGCATGGTGAAACGTCTGACCAACGAGCGCCGCCAGGATGCCGCCGATGGGACGGTGCAAACGATCGAGGTGAGCCTCACAGACCTGGCGATCAGCGAGCGCACCCCGGACCGCATCGCCGTGATCGCCACACTGCGCTATAGCGACAGCCGCCGCAATGCTGCTGGCAAGGTGGTGGAGAGCACAGCCGTCACCACGCTTCGCAACGTCTACGTCTTCGGTCGCGATGGTGCTCGCTGGCGTCTGGCCGCCTCCTACGCCGCTGGCTGAACCATTTCCCTGAATCTCCCCTCCGCTGATGTTCGACGAGCTTTCCCAGCGTTTTGAAGACGCCGTCAAGGGCCTGAGGGGTCAGGCCGCGATTTCCGAATCCAATATCGACGAGGCCCTCAAGCAGGTGCGCCGCGCCCTGCTGGAGGCGGATGTGAGCCTGCCGGTGGTCAAGGACTTCGTCGAAGAGGTGCGGCGCCGGGCGATCGGTGCCGAGGTGGTGCGGGGCGTCAGCCCGGATCAGAAGTTCATCCAGCTGGTGCACGAGCAGCTGGTGGACACCATGGGCGGTGCGAACGCTCCCCTGGCTCGCGCCGACCAGGGCCCCACCGTGATCCTGATGGCCGGCCTGCAGGGGGCGGGCAAGACCACCGCCACCGCCAAGCTCGGCCTCCATCTCAAGGAGCAGGGGCGCAAGGCCCTGCTGGTGGCGGCCGATGTCTACAGGCCCGCCGCCATCGACCAGCTGCGCACCCTCGGCCAGCAGATCGGCGTGGAGGTGTTCAGCCTGGGGGCCGAGGCCAAGCCGGAGGCCATCGCCGCCGCCGGTGTGGCCAAAGGCCGACTGGAGGGCTTCGACACCGTGCTGGTCGACACCGCAGGTCGGCTCCAGATCGACACGGCGATGATGGAGGAGATGGTGCGGATCCGCGAAGCGGTGAAGCCCGATGAAGTGCTGCTGGTGGTCGACGCCATGATCGGCCAGGAGGCGGCCGAACTCACCCGCGCCTTCCACGACCAGGTGGGCATCACCGGCGCGGTGCTGACCAAGCTCGACGGCGATTCCCGTGGTGGCGCCGCCCTTTCGATCCGCAAGGTGAGCGGTGCACCGATCAAGTTCATCGGCACCGGCGAAAAGGTGGAGGCACTGCAGCCCTTCCACCCGGAACGGATGGCCAGCCGCATTCTCGGCATGGGCGATGTGCTCACCTTGGTGGAGAAAGCCACCAAGGAGGTGGAGCTGGCCGATGTGGAGCAGATGCAGCGCAAGCTGCAGGAGGCCAGCTTCGACTTCTCGGACTTCGTCAAGCAGATGCGTCTGATCAAACGCATGGGCTCCCTGGGGGGACTGATGAAGATGATCCCGGGCATGAACAAGATCGACGACGGCATGCTCAAGCAGGGCGAGCAGCAGCTCAGGAAGATCGAGGCGATGATCGGTTCGATGACGGAAGCCGAACGCTGCCGGCCCGAATTGCTGGCCTCCCAACCCAGCCGGAGGCGCCGCATCGCCGCCGGCAGCGGTCACACCCCGGCCGATGTGGACAAGGTGCTCGCCGACTTCCAGAAGATGCGCGGCTTCATGCAGCAGATCAGCAAGGGAGGGATGCCAGGGATGCCCGGCATGGGAGGGATGGGAGGCTTCCCGGGTATGGGAGGCATGCCCGGCATGGGAGGGATGCCAGGCATGGGTGGCATGCCCGCTGGCGGCCGCCATGGCAGCGGCACTCCGCCGCCCCGGCCACCCAAGCCGAAGAAGAACCGCAAGGGCTTCGGGGCGCTCTGATGGAGGAAGCGAGCCAGGAACATCCAGGCAAGCTGCGCCACAAAGCTCGGCGCCGCCGTCACCGGTCCAGGCCATCCCTCCTGAAACGCCTGCTGCAGCCTGTAGGGATCGAGATTCGGGCGATGCTTCGCAGCCCCGTCTACCGCTGGAGCCTCGCAGCTGGCGTCATCCTGCTGCTGCTGGTCTGGCTGGTGGGGGTCCTGTTGCCCTCAAGCCGATCGAATCGTTCCCCAGCGAGCCCCCTGGGGTTGGTCACAAGGTAGAGTCACCGATTGGAAATCTCATGTCAGGGCCACGATGATCAAGCTCCGCCTGAAGCGGTTTGGGAAGAAGCGGGAAGCGAGTTTCCGTCTTGTGGCCACCAACAGCACCTCCCGCCGCGACGGGCGTCCCTTGGAGGAACTGGGCTTCTACAACCCCCGCACCAAGGAAACCCGCCTGGATACGGAAGCCATCCGCATCCGGCTCAGCCAGGGGGCGCAGCCGACGGATACGGTGCGTTATCTGCTCGAAAAAGGTGGCCTGATCGAGAAGACGATCCGTCCAGCGGAAACCGTCGGCAAGCTGAAGCAGGCCTCGGCCCGTGAAGCTGCCGCCGCCGAAGCCAAAAAAGCAGAGGCCGCTGCCAAGCTTGCGGCTGAGGCCGCCGCCCAAGCAGCAGCCGCTGCTCAAGCCGCAGCTGCTGCTGAAGCCGCCGCCGCACCCGTAGAGGACGCTGCAGCCGAAGCCTGAACACCACCGGCAGCGTCGAAGAAGGTTCCGCTTCAAAGCCATTCATCCTGGCTCTGAGCGGTCCAGAGGCCGCCTTGGCCTTGGCTGGGGCGGAAGAGATCAATTTGCGTCACATTGAGACCCTCACAGGCAGCACATTGCGGCTGCGGGGCCTGGATCTGCACCTCAGCGGCCCAGCATCCCAAGTTGAACGAGCCGCGGCACTGCTGGAGTTGCTCAGACCCCTCTGGCAGAGCGGTGAGCCCATTGCCGCTGTCGATCTTGTCAGCGCCCTCACGGCTCTCGATGGCGGCCGCAGCGAAGAGCATCGCGGCATGGGCAGCCAGGTGCTCGCCACCAGCGTGCGCGGCCGACCGCTGCGGCCTCGCACGCTTCTCCAGAAAAGCTTCATTGAGGCGATGGAATGCCATGACCTCACCCTGGCCATCGGGCCTGCGGGCACCGGTAAAACGTTTTTGGCCGCGGTCCAGGCGGTGAGGATGCTGCAGGAAAGGCGGGTCGAGCGACTGGTGCTGACCAGACCGGCGGTGGAAGCAGGCGAGCGGCTCGGCTTCCTGCCCGGTGATTTGCAGCAGAAAGTGGATCCCTATCTACGCCCGCTGTACGACGCTCTGCACACCTTGCTGGGCCGTGAACGCACCGAAGCGCTGCTCGAGAAGGGAGTGATTGAGGTGGCTCCCCTGGCCTACATGCGCGGGCGCACCCTGGCGGATGCCTTCGTGATCCTCGATGAGGCCCAGAACACCACCGGCGCCCAGATGCGCATGGTTCTCACCCGGCTGGGCGAAAACTCGCGCATGGTGGTCACGGGCGATGTCACCCAGATTGACCTGCCCAGCGGCCAGTTGAGTGGGCTGGTGGAGGCGGAGCAGGTGCTGGCGGGGGTGAAAGGGGTGGCCATCTGCCGCTTCAGCGATGCCGATGTGGTGCGCCATCCGTTGGTTCAGCGGCTGGTGCAGGCCTACGCCCGCCGCGACGCCCGATCAATGGCGGGAGCACCCAGGACGTGATTCGATACCCGGCAGGTCTGCAGCGATTGATGAGACGGGCCGAACGGCTGCGCCTTCCGGCCCAGGTTGCCCTGGCTGCCCTGCTGGCCTATGCGCTGGGCTTCTCCCTCACCAGCCTGTTTCCCGGCTATCTGCCCAAGATCGGCGGGCTGTGGTCTGCCATCTCGGCCATCGTGGTCACCCAGGGCTCCCGCAAGGACACCGCCTCCTCGGCGTCGTTGCGTCTGCTGGGTTCGGCGATCGGCGCGATCACCAGCGCGGTTTACCTGACGCTGCTGCCCTTCCATCCGATCGGCATGGCGGTGACCATCTTCGCCACGGTGCTGATCTGCAATGCCTTCAACGTGCCCAGCCACGGGCGCCTGGCGGCAATCACCGTGATCGTGATCATGGTCACCGCCAGCCTGGATCCCACCCTGAGCCCGGGCCTGAACGCCCTGCTGCGCTTCGCTGAATCCTGCATCGGTACGGGCGTAGCCGTGCTTGAGGTGCGGCTCTGGCCGGCAGAGGCTGCGTCGTCCGGCCCCAGCTCCCCGCCAACCCGCCCATAGGGGGATCCACACCAGAGCGGCCGTCGGGGCCCCGCCCTCGCTGGCAGGATGGGGGAAGTTTCAACACCTTCTGAGCCATGCCGGCCAGCAGCAATTTCCAGCAGGCCATCCAGGAGGCCCAGAGGGGCTCTCTGGTGGGCCCCAATGTGGTCAACAAGGCCCTGCCCTATGTGGGTGGTGGCATGGTGCTCACCGCCGCAGGGGTGCTGGGAGGCATCTCTTTGATGGCGTCGAGCCCACAGCTGTTCATGCCCCTGTTCTGGGTGGCCCTGATCGGCAACTTCATTCTCTTCTTCGTCGCTCAGAACGCGGCCAGCAAGGGCAACAACGCCACCGCCCTGCCGATTCTCACGGCCTACAGTCTGATCACCGGCTTCACCCTCAGCGGCATTGTCAGCTATGCCGTCGCTGCCGCCGGTATCGGTGCCGTTGGCACGGCGGCTCTCGCCACAGGATTCACCTTTGTGCTGGCCTCCTTCTTCGGACGCCGCATGAGTGACAACGTTGGCCAGGCTCTGGCCGGTGTTGTGGGATTGGGCATCATCGGCCTGGTGATCGCCATGGTCGTGCAACTCATCGGCAGCATTTTTGCTCCTGGTGTGTTCAGCGCCGGTGGCTTTGAGCTGATGATTGCCGGCTTCGGTACAGTGTTGTTTGTGGGAGCGGCCTTCGTCGACTTTTACACCATGCCCCGCACCTACCGGGACGATCAGTATCTGGCTGGCGCCCTGGGCATGTATCTTACTTACATCAATCTGTTCATCTTCATCCTGCGTCTTGTGATCGCGCTTCAGGGTGGTGGTCGTCGCGACTGAATCCCGTTCTTCCTTCTCTGAAAGAACAGAAGCGATAGCAATAGTCATTTCGAGCAGCCCTCTGGGGCTGCTTTTTTTTGTCGAATGTCATGGTGCTCCTTCCTGGATCCTGCGCACCTCGTGTTGGCTGGATCTGTGCTTAAATAGTGCAAAGAAGTTCGTCTGACGCTGGAGACCATTCTATTGCCCAGGTATGGAGCCGCAGCTTGCGGAGCCCTACCACGACAATGGCGGTCCTCTCCAGACAGCTTCCCAACGGGCTTTCCATTGGAAGCCTGTCAATCCACCTGCTCCTCCGTCTGTACTGCGGTGATCGAAGTCAGTTCCAGCCTCCAAGTTGTGGAAGCCATTGATTCGCAATCTGATCAGCCGGACGTCGACACAATATCCAAGAAACGCACACGAAAGCGTTCAAAGCGTCGTGAGCTTCTGTGCCCGCGACATCCAGAGCAGAAGATATTCAGTGTTTCGGCAAAATATCATCTCTACGTGACCGAAGTGGGTCAACTGATGTTGAGAGGCTTAAGCAAGCGCAAATCCGATGAGCTTCTGGCTGCCTTCAATCGCGTCTTGCCGCTCACGGGTGAATGGATCGAGTGCTTCTGGTGCGACCACTGCCAATCCTCCAGTTGGTGGTATGTCAAGCGTCATGATGCCCAGGAGTACACCCTCAGTCCCGTTCCCCGCGAGCTCTGGGAGCAAGCCACAGGAGTGATCCGGGCGGAAGGCAACCCCACCGTCAGTGACTTCAGCCGGCGCCATGCCCGAGCCACCGGCGTCACCGGCATGCGTCAATACAGGTTCCTGTGAGCCCTGTCCCGCAGCCGGCGCCAAGCAACAGCTCGAAAGGCTTGGAACCCACAATGGCATGATTAAGCAAACCTTGCTAGGATCGGTGGCTTTGATTCCAACGGAAAGTGCTGAAAGAGTCCACCTCCCCTGCATTACCTGCGCCAGAACAGGCTTAGCCTACAAATGCGGCAATCCCGACTGATTGAGGAGTCATGGGGCCCAAACGATACCCGGCAGCTTTCCAGAGAGACTGGGTGATTCGTACAGCTTGCCCGCACTTCCATTACTGCTGTTATTGCTGCTGACCACTTGAGCCATCCCATAGAATCTGAGCTATTCCAATGACCAAGACAGCCCTGATCACCGGTATCACCGGCCAAGATGGCTCCTATCTAGCCGAATTACTGCTGGAGAAAGGCTATATCGTGCACGGCATCAAGCGCCGGGCCAGCAGCTTCAACACCGATCGTATTGATCACCTCTACCAGGATCCCCATGAGAGCGATCCGCGTCTGGTTCTCCACTACGGCGATCTCACCGACAGCAGCAACCTGATCCGCATCATCCAGCAGGTCAAGCCGGATGAAATCTACAATCTCGGCGCCCAAAGCCATGTGGCTGTGAGCTTTGAAAGCCCCGAATACACCGCGAACAGTGATGCCCTTGGCACCCTGAGAGTGCTGGAAGCCGTGCGCATCCTTGGTCTTGCGGCGAAAACCCGCATCTATCAGGCCTCCACATCCGAACTCTACGGTTTGGTGCAGGAGATTCCCCAGAAGGAAACCACCCCCTTTTATCCCCGTAGCCCCTACGGCGTCGCCAAGCTCTACGCCTACTGGATCACAGTCAACTATCGCGAAAGCTACGGGATGTATGCCTGCAATGGCATCCTGTTCAATCACGAAAGCCCCCGCCGCGGCGAAACCTTCGTCACCCGTAAGATCACCCGAGGTCTGGCACGGATCAATGCGGGCCTTGATCACTGCCTGTACATGGGCAACCTCGATTCGCGCCGCGATTGGGGACACGCCCGCGACTATGTGGAGATGCAGTGGCGCATGTTGCAGCAAGTCGGTACACCAGAAGATTTCGTGATTGCCACGGGGCGGCAGGAATCTGTGCGCCACTTCATTGAGCTGGCCGCCCTAGAGCTGGGCTGGGGGGGGATTGACTGGATCGGTGTGGACGTGGCAGAAACAGGCCTGCGCAGCGACACCGGCGCCACGGTCGTGCGCATCGATCCGCGCTACTTCCGCCCAGCTGAGGTGGAAACCCTGCTCGGGGATCCCACCAAGGCTCATCAAAAGCTGGGCTGGAGCCCCACCACCACACTCGAACAGCTGGTTTCAGAGATGGTGGCCCATGACAAGGAGGATGCGGCCAAGGAGGCCCTGCTGCGACGCGAAGGCTTCCAGGTGGTGGGATCGATGGAGAACCCCCCCCAGGTGCTGTTGCCATGAGCTCGAGCGCCTTGATCCGCTGCAGCGATCGCATCTTCGTGGCCGGCCATCGCGGTATGGCTGGTGGGGCCATTCTGCGGCGCCTGAGTGCGGCTGGCTACCAGCAGCTGCTCACCGCCAGTCACCGAGAACTCGATCTGACCGATCCGCAGGCCACGGCTGCCTGGTTTACGACCCATCGGCCAGATGTGGTGGTGTTGGCTGCGGCGAGGGTTGGCGGCATCCTGGCCAATGCCACCTATCCCGCAGACTTCCTGCTGGACAACCTCAAGATCCAGCAGAACGTGATCGAGAATGCCTGGCGCCAAGGCTGCAGGCGCTTGTTGTTTTTAGGGAGCAGCTGCATTTATCCCAAGTTCGCCGATCAGCCGATCCGGGAAGAATGCTTGCTCACCGGGGCCCTTGAGCCCACCAATGAGTGGTATGCGATCGCCAAGATCACGGGCATCCAGCTCTGCAGGGCCCTCAGGCAGCAGCATGGTTTTGATGCGATCAGCCTGATGCCCACCAACCTCTATGGGCCTGGCGACAACTACCACCCCACCAACAGCCACGTGCTGCCGGCCCTGATCCGCCGCTTCCAGGAGGCCCGCGAGAGCGGTGTCAGCGAGGTGATCTGCTGGGGCAGCGGTACGCCGCGGCGGGAGTTCCTGCATGTCGATGACCTGGCAGATGCGGTGCTCTTCTGCCTCGAGCAGTGGCAGCCCGCCAACGATGAGCTGCAACACCTCAACGTCGGTACCGGCAAGGACGTGACGATTCAAGCGTTGGCGGAGCTGGTGGCCCAGGCGGTGGGCTATCAGGGACAGATCCGCTGGGATCGCAGCAAGCCCGATGGCACCCCCCGCAAGCTGCTCGATGTCAGCCGGCTGGCGGGCTTGGGCTGGCAAGCCCGCATCCCGCTGCAGCAGGGGTTGATCAGCACCGTCTCCGACTACATTGCCAGTTTGCAGATTGGCCAACCCCTGCGTCTCTGAGTGAATCAGACCGTGGGATTCCGTCCCGTTGAGACCAGTCCAGTCGTTGGGATCAGTCAAATCGTGGAGCTCAGTCAAATCTTGGAGGCAAAATCATGAGGGTTCTGGTCACTGGTGGTGCGGGTTACATCGGCTGTCATGCGGTGCGCGCCCTGAGCCAGGCCGGCCACCAACCCGTGGTGCTGGACAACCTGGTCTACGGCCATGCCGAAATCGTGCGCCAGACTCTCCAGGTGCCCCTGGTGGTGGGCCAGGTGGGCGACC
>CALPMR020000053.1 GCA_943324725.2 Bordetella parapertussis
GATGGGGCAAGCTGCCCGGGCAAGGGGCTGGGTCGCGATCGTGGCGTGGCAGCCTCAAGCGGGCGAAGGGAGGCTGCCTTGGCTCAGGGAGCGCAACAGGAACAGGATCGGAGCCGCGGGCAGGGCATGACGAAGACGCCCGGGCCGGAGCAGGATTCGGCGGCCGTCCTGTCTCTGCTGTGGGCGGCCTTCTGCTTCAGCCTGATGACCGTCTGCGTCAAGGGCGCCGGGGCGCGACTGCCCGTGGCGGAGGTGGTGCTGGCCCGCGGCCTGGTGAGCGTGGCCCTGAGCTGGTGGATGCTGCGCCGTGCCGGGATCAACCCCTGGGGCCGAAGGCGGCGCCTGCTGGCGACCCGGGGCTTGCTGGGCAGCGTGGCCCTCGCCTGTGTCTATGGGGCCGTGACCCGCCTGCCCCTGGCCACGGCGACGCTGTTGCAATACCTCTACCCCACCTTCACGGCGCTGATCGCCTGGCTGAGCCTGGGAGAACTGCTGAGCCGCCGCACCCTGCTGGCCTGCGGCTGCGGCTGGCTCGGCGTGCTGGTGGTGGCCCATGGCATCAGTCCGACCGCCATCGGACTGTCGCTGGGCCCAGCCTCGATGCCGCCCCTGGTCTGGCCCGCGGCTGAGCCGCTGATCGGCGTGCTGCTGGCCGTGGCGGGGGCACTGCTGACGGCCCTGGCCTACGTGAGTGTGCGGGAACTGGGCCGCAGCGAGCAGCCGCTGGTGATCGTCTTCTGGTTCCCGCTGATGGCCGTGCCGCTCAGCCTGCCCTGGGTGTTGCAGCACCCGGTCTGGCCCCATGGCCTCGAATGGTTGTGGCTGCTGGGGGTGGGCCTGTTCACCCAGCTGGGCCAGATCGGCCTCACCCATGGGCTGACGCGACTGCCCGCGGCGCGGGCCACCACGATCGGCTATGTGCAGGTGGCGTTCGCGGCGCTGTGGGGCCGCCTGCTGTTCGGCGAGGCGATCAGCAGTGCCACCGGCATCGGCGCCCTGTTGATCCTGGCCGCCGCCCTGCTCAGTCGCTGAGGGCGGCGGCGGCGCTCAGGCCGGCAGCCAGCGGAGCTGAAGGCATTCAGGCTTAAAGTCTGCGCCTGAAGATTGCGGTACATCCGGTCTGCTGATGTTGTTTCCCTGGCAGACGTTCTCGACCATCGGTCTGACCCTTGGAACGGTGTCCAGTGGGGAGGGACCAGGGGGCGTCGCACCGGCCCATGCCGGAATCACGCACCTGATACCCGATCAACTGCACCAGCGCGGTGTGCCGCTGCCGGTGGTGATGGTGGTGATCGGCAGCATGTTTCTGGCCACCCTGGCCATCAGCCGTTTCAGCCTCAAGTTGGGCATTCCGGCGATTCTGGGGGTGCTGCTCTTTGGCGTGTTGATCGATCCTGGTCGCTCTCCATTCAGCTCAACCACAATTGAGTGGCTGCACACCCTCAGCCTGTCGATGTTGCTCTTTTATGCAGGGCTGAAAACCGAGTTGAAATCGATCAGGGGCTTTCTTGAATATGGCATCCTGCTGGCTGTCGGTGGCGCCATCATCTCCTCAATCATCCTGGGCCTGATCATCTGGCTGTTGGGATCAGACACAGGCTCCGGGATCTCATTGGGCTTCGATCAACTTCCCCTGGCCGTGGCGATGGTGATCGCCGCCTGCCTCGGTTCAACCGATGCCGGAGCCACCATCGGAGTGCTCAATGCCGGTGGCAGAATCTTGCCAAAACGACTGCAATCACTGCTGGAGTTCGAGGCATCCGTCAATGATCCAGCCGCCATTCTGTTTCTGGGGCTGGTGGTGGGCCTCACCACCATCGGCAATGGCAGCCATCCCGAATCGATCCTGATCCAGCAGTTGCAGTTCTTTCTGCAGAAGATCGGATCGGGACTGTTGGTGGGCCTGATCAGCAGTTATGTGGCGCGGTTCAGCCTGGAGCGCCTGGTCCACGATCAGGCCCAACTCCTGGTTCTGGGGGTCGCCGTTGCCCTGCTCTCCTACGGCTTGGCTGATCTGCTCGGGGGATCGGGCTTTATTTCGTCGTACATCTGTGGCGTGTTTCTAGCCAATCACAAATACACCAATCTCAACATCAGCACCCATAATTTGCAAATGACCTTACTTCCGTTCAACTCGATGACCGAGATCGCTGTCTTCCTGATCTTCGGCGTTGAGATGTTGCCCGAAAAGCTGTATGCCGTCTTGCCTTTCGGCATTGTCGTGGCCATGGCCCTGATGCTGGTGGCCCGTCCCTTGAGTGTGCTGGCGTTCCAATGGTTGTCCCCCTTCAACATCAAGGAAGCCCTGTTGATCTCCTGGTGCGGCCTGCGCGGCGCCGTGCCCCTGGCCCTGAGCTTCGCGGTCACCGACGCCATCCCCAGAATGCGCGGGATTGATCCGGCCTCCTTGCCGAAACTGGTGAACAATGCCGAGGGCATCATCTTCTGCGTGGTGATGATCAACCTCCTGATTCAGGGCATGAGTCTGCGCTGGCTGGCGCGCTGGCTGGGGCTGTCGCCCGGAGATGACTCCGATCAGCCGCTGGCGGTCAGCGTCGACTGAGCTCAACCCAGGCCTGCGTTGCCACGCTCCCCCGCCAGGGGCAGCGGATCGGTGATCCAGTCCTGATTGTTGCCATCACGACTGCCCAGCGGCCTGGCCAGCCGCCAGCTCTGGCCCCGCTCACCCCGCTGCAGAAACAACTCAAAGGGGCTGTCGACCCGGATCGGATCCCCGGCCAGGCGCCAGTCGAACTGCCCCGTGAGCCTGAGCCCGTCGGCCGCACCGATGCGCATCGCCTGTTGCTGCTCCAGCCGCACCCGGGTCACCTCCGGCAGTCCTGGCGGTTCCAGTTCCAGGGCGCGGGCCACCTGGGCCTGGGTGAGCTGGATCTGCAGAGCCAGGGCCTGCAGCAGCACCGACCGGGACGGCTGGCTGGCGAGGCCGCAGCCCGCCAGACCCAGGGGCAGCAGCAGCGCCAGGGTCAGGCCCAGGGCCGCAAGCCTGGGGGCCAGGCAGAGGGGCCAGGACAGCCGGCGACGGGGGCTAGGCAGGAGGGGCAGCATGGGGGCCGGCGCACGAACTTCCATGATCGGCTGGCTGCAGGGACAACTGGCCGAACCATGGCAGCAGGCCAACCGTTATGGGGCGCTGTTGATCTGCCAGGGGGTGGGCTACGAGCTGCAGTTCAGCCCCAGGCACTGGCGGCAGTTGCCGCCGGTGGGGGTCGAGCTGGCCCTGCACATCCACCACAGCATCCGCGAGGACGGCTGGAGCCTCTACGGCTTTCCGCTGCGGCACGAGCGTGATCTGTTCCGGGAACTGGTCGCCGTCAGCGGTGTCGGGCCCCAGATGGCGCTGGGATTGCTGGGAACGATGACGCCGGAAGAGCTGGTGCGGGCGATCATCCAGGCGGATCTGAGGCGGCTGGCTGAGGCGCCGGGTGTGGGCAAGCGCACCGCCGAGCGGCTCTCGGTGGAACTGCGCAGCCGGCTCAAGGATCGCTTCTGCGCTCTGGTGGCCATGCCGGAGAGCTTCGATGATCTGCTCGATGCCGACACGGGCCTGCCCGAGGGAGCCGGCCGCGACGATGTGCAGATCACGCTCGGTGCCCTGGGCTATGAGCCGCTGGAAATCCACCGGGCCCTGCGGGCCGTGGCGGCCCAGGGATTGACCGCGGCAGACCAGGGCGATGACTGGATTCGCGAGTGCCTGCGCTGGCTGTCACGCGCTGCGGCCTGAAGCCGTCAGTGAAGCGCCGCTGGGGAAGTGTGCTGGTGACACGGTAAAGTGGTTGTTTGCTCCGCCAGGGCTTCGGCCTCCGCTCGCTCTTCGCCCATGCCGCTCACCACCACCAAGAAGCAAGAACTGATCAACGGCCATCAAACCCACGGCACCGATACGGGCTCGGTGGAAGTGCAGGTGGCGATGCTGAGTGAGCGGATCAACCAGCTCAGCGGCCATCTGCAGAAAAACATCCACGACTTCTCTTCCCGCCAGGGACTGCTGAAGATGATCGGCCGCCGCAAGCGGCTGCTGAGCTACCTGCGTAGCCAGAGCCAGGACCGCTACGCCGGGCTGATCAGCAAACTGGGCATCCGCGGCTAGAGGTCGTTGCCATGGCCCCGCAGCGGGACCCCCAACCCTTCGGCTCCAAGCGAGCCGCCAAGGGCATTCGCAAAGCCGGGCCTCAGCCCAGGGCCAAGCCATCGCGTCAGCGGGCGATTCCCGATGCGGTGGCCAATCGCATGGCCCGTCGCATCGCCATCGCCACCGGCATTCCCACCGTGATGGGCATGTCGGTGTTCATCGGCAGTTATCTGGTGGTGAGCCGGGGCATCCTCGAGATCCCCACCGGCATCACCCTGGTGGCTTCTGGTGGCTGTTTTCTGCTCGGACTGCTGGGGCTCAGCTACGGCGTGCTCTCGTCCAGTTGGGAAGATGGCGCCGGCAGTCTGCTCGGAGCCGAGCAGATTCCCCTCAACATCGGCCGGTTGAGGCAATCGATGCGGGCGATGCGGGAAGGCTCAGGCAACGGTTGACGCCGGTTTTGCCAGACAGCTTCGGGATGCTGCTCAATCCCTGGACAGGCTGGAAACGGTCTGCAGCAGGCTGGTGTGCATCCAGTTGTAGCCCAGAAGTCAGAGCTTGAAGCCCGATTGCATCGGCGGCTGATCTGTTCGCCTGCGTTGATGGCGCAGCAGCAGCTCTGGCCAGCGGAGCGGCCCTGGCGCTGCCGGGCTCAGGCCGCCGGACCGATCGGTGAGCGCAGGCTCACCCGGAAATCAGCGGCGGCCAGGGTCTGAACAGCGGCGGGAGCATCGGCGACGCAGAACTGGGGACCGAGACGCACCCAACGCGATTCGGCGCCCTGACGCACCAGCGCCACCACCGGCACCCGCACCCCGGCCTCCTCCTGGCCTGGGCGATGGCGGGTCAGGCATTCACGCAGGCGATGCTGGATGGCGATGTCGCCAGCCTGCTGAGGATCGAGTTCCACCTGCAGCAGCTGCAGATCATCAATGCTGCGGCAGTCGTCGACAATCAGCTGGACCCGATCGTCACGGCGATCCACCGTGGCCCACACCAGCAGCCGGGCATCGACCATCAGATGGTCGGCCAGACGGGCATAGGTTTTGGGAAACACCACCGCCTCGCAACTGCCGGTGAGATCCTCCAGCTGCAAAATGGCCATGCGATCGCCCTTGCGGGTGTTGACCTGGCGCAGCTCCGGCACCATCGCCACGATGCTCACCTTGGCCTTGTCGGACTGTTCCTCCAGCCGGGCCAGGCCGATCGGAGAGAGCAGGGTGACCTGGGCCGACAACTGACGCAAGGGATGGTCGGAGATGTAGAAGCCGAGCAACTCCTTCTCCAGTTTCAGCTTTTCAGTGGGGGGATAATCCGCCACCGGAGCTGCCTTTGGTGCCGTGCTGCGATCGTCGCTGGCGAGATCAACGGCCGAGGCTGCGGCCAGCAGATCAAAGAGGTTGCCCTGGCCGCTGGCCCGATCGCGGGCGCGGGAACTGGCCCAATCGAGGATCAGATCAAGATCGGCCATTAACTGAGCCCGATTGGCGCCGGCCTGCAAGCCATCCAGAGCGCCACAGTGGATCAGCGATTCCAGGGAGCGGCGGTTGAGCTGCTGGGAAGGCAGACGATCGCAGAGATCGGCCAGGCAAGCGAAGGCTCCATCAGCCGTGCGTTGCTCAATCAACAGCCGAATTGCGCCATCTCCCAGGTTGCGCACCGCCGAGAGGCCGAAGAGGATGCGATCGCCCACCGGTGTGAAATCAATGCCGGAGGCATTGACATCGGGAGGCATCACCTCGATGCCCATGGCCTGGCAATTGGCGATGTAGCGCTGCACCTTTTCGGTCTGGCCGGCATTGACGGTCAGCAGGGCAGCCATGTAGGCCACCGGGTAGTGGGCCTTGAGATAGGCGGTCTGATAGGTGACGGCGCCATAGGCGGTGGAATGGCTCTTGTTGAAGCAGTATTCAGCGAACAGCACCATCTGCTCAAACAACGCTTCAGCAACCTTTTTGTCGACACCTCGATCACAGGCACCCTGCACAAACAGGCTCTGGTGTTTCTCCATCTCTGACTTTTTCTTTTTGCCCATCGCCCGCCGCAACAGATCGGCCTCGCCGAGGGAATAACCGGCCAGATCCTGGGCAATCTTCATGATCTGCTCCTGGTAGACCATGATCCCGTAGGTCTCCTTGAGGATCGGCTCAAGCTTGACGTGGGCCACATCAATCGCTTCTCGGCCGTGCTTGCGATTGATGAATTTGGGAATCAGCCCCGCATCGAGTGGACCGGGCCGATATAGCGCCAGAATTGAGGAGATATCCTCCAGCGAAGACGGCTTGAGATCGCGCACAATCTGGCGCATACCGCTGGATTCAAGCTGGAAGATTCCCTCCAGATCTCCCCGTGCCAACAGGGCGAAGGTGCCAGCATCGGCCTCGGGCAGGGCATCGGGATCAAGGCGGGTGCCACTGCTTTTGTGCACCAGATCGATCGTCTTTTCGATCATCGTCAGGTTCTTGAGGCCGAGGAAATCCATCTTCAGCAGCCCCATCGCCTCCACATCTTCCATGTAGTACTGAGTGATCACCTGACCATCGTTGTTGCGTTGCAACGGCACCAACTCATCGAGCGGTTCGGCGGCAATCACCACACCGGCGGCATGGACACCGAAGGTTTTGTTGGTGCCCTCGATGCGCATGGCCAGATCGACCCAGTGACGCACCTTGGCATCACCTTCATACTTCTGGCGGAACTCAGGAGCGGGCGATTCAGCGCCGATCATCTCCTTGAGTTTCGCTGGCTTGCCCCGCACCACGGGAATGAGCTTGGCCAGGCGATCGGCCTCGCCATAGGGAATATCCAGCACCCGGGCCACATCCTTGAGCACCGCCTTGGAGGTCATGCGGTTGAAGGTGATGATCTGGGCCACCTTGTCCTCGCCATAGCGTCGGGTGACGTACTCGATCACCTCCCCGCGGCGCTCGATACAGAAGTCGGTGTCAATATCCGGCATCGACTTGCGCTCTGGATTCAGAAAACGCTCAAACAACAGGCCGTGCCTGACCGGATCAATGTTGGTGATGCCCAGGGCGTAGGCCACCAGAGAGCCTGCGGCCGAACCCCGACCTGGCCCGACAGCGATGCCGTTATCGCGGGCGAAGCGGATGTAATCCCACACCACCAGAAAATAGGTGGGGAAACCCATCTGCTCCATCACCTGCAGCTCAAAGGCGAGGCGCTCGCCGTAGAGGGGTTCGAATGGCTGGCCGTCGCCGAGATCCAGTCGAACCCGCAGCCCCTGTTCACTCACCTCTGTGAGATAGCTGACAGCCGTGTGTCCCTCGGGGATCGGAAAGCGCGGCATCTGGTAGCGACCGAGGATGTCGTAGTCCTCCACCTTCGCGGCCACCTTTTCGGTGTTGGCAATGGCGGCGGCAATCAACTCCGGTTCGAGGTGGTCGTGAAACAGGAGGCCCATCTCGGCCTCGCTCTTGATGTATTCGGTGCCGGTGTAACGCAACCGCTTCTCATCGGTGATCAGCTTGCCGGTGAGCACACACAGCAGGGCATCGTGGGCCTCCACATCGCCCACACTCAGATAGTGGGCGTCGTTGGTGGCAATCAGGGGAATGCCCAGCTCGGCACCGATCTGCGCCATGCCGGTGTTGACGATGCGATCTTCCAGGCTGCCGTGATCCTGAATTTCCAGGTAGAAGTCGTCACCGAAGGTCTGCTGATACCAGCCGGCCACCTCGCGGGCCACATCAGGCCGGCCCTGCAGGATCGCCTGGGGAATCTCGCCGCCCAGGCAGGCCGTGGCCACGATCAATCCCTCGCTGTACTGCTGCAGCAACTGCTTGTCGATGCAGGCCCTGGAAAAGATGCCCCGACCGCGCATGCCGCGCAGATGGCTGATGCTGGTGAGTTTGACGAGATTGCGATAACCCACCGCATTCTTGGCCAGCACCACCAGGTGATAGCGCCGTTCCTTTTTCGGCTGCGGATCCTCGATCGAGCCGTTGATCACATACATCTCGTTGCCGATGATCGGCTTGATGCCGGCCTTGGTGCACAGCTTCAGCAACTCGATGGCGCCATACATGACGCCGTGATCGGTCAGGGCCAGGGCCGGCATGCCCAGGGCGACCGCCCGCTCCACCATGGCCGGCAACTGGGAAGCCCCGTCGAGAAGGCTGTAGTCGCTGTGGTTATGAAGGGGAACGAACGCCAAGGGGCGGCAACCTGCGAGTCGAATCCAGGCTAAGGCCAGCCGCAACATTCAGCGCCCGATCGCCCCGATTCCGCCCGACCAACACCAGATGTGGTGGTAGTGACGGTGCCGGTGCCGACGCTCGGGAGCCGAGGGCAGGGTGCTCGATCGCCGCCGCCATCTGCTCGGGCTGCCAGGCGAGACACCGAAGCAGGAACCTCAAGGTGGCTGGCAACGGCGATCAGGCCACCAGTTCAGCCGCCGGCCGGGAGGCCATCACCGCCGCCGCCTGCTCGTAGTGATGGGCCAGCTGCAGCAGTTTCGCCTCCTGCAACACACCGCCGATCAACTGCAGGCCGATCGGCAGGCCCTGGTCATCGAAGCCACAGGGCACATTGATCGCCGGCAAACCGGCCATGTTGGCGGGGATGGTGAGCAGATCGGCCAGATACATCGCCAGCGGATCCTCGGCATGGGCACCGAAGCGGAAGGCGGTGCTGGGGGAGGTGGGGGTGAGCAGCAGATCAACCTGCTGGAAAGCCCGATCAAAGTCCTGGCGGATCAGGGTGCGCACCTGCTGGGCCTTGCGGTAGAAGGCATCGACGTAGCCAGCCGAGAGGGCATAGGTGCCGATCAGGATGCGGCGCTGCACCTCGTCACCGAAGCCCTCGGCGCGGCTGCGGGCGGTCATCATCGCCAGGTTGTCGGCACCGCCTTCGGCCACGGCCCGGTGACCGTATTTGACACCGTCGTAGCGGGCCAGATTGGCGGAGGCCTCCGACGGGGCGATCACGTAATAGGTGGCGATGCCGTCGTTGAAGCGGGGGCAGCTGATCTCCACCAGCTCGCAGCCGAGCTGCTCCAGTTGCGCAGCGGCAGCCAGCACCGACGCCTTCACCTGGGGATCGAGCCCTTCGGCCTCAAAGCACTCGCGGATGACGCCCACCCGCAGGCCCTTGACGGGCTGCTCCAGGGTGGAGAGGTAGTCCGGCACCGGCGTGGTCAGACAGGTGGAATCGCGACGATCGGCACCGGCGATCACCTGCAGAATCTCGGCGCTATCGGCGACGCTGGTGCTGAAGGGGCCCACCTGATCGAGCGAGCTGGCGAAGGCCACCAGCCCCCAGCGGCTCACCCGGCCGTAGGTGGGCTTGAGACCGACAACGCCGCAGAAGCTGGCCGGTTGGCGGATCGAACCGCCGGTGTCGGAGCCGAGCGAGGCGAGGCACTCACCGGCGGCCACGGCAGCGGCGCTGCCACCGGAACTGCCCCCCGGCACCCGCTCGGGATTCCAGGGATTGCGGCTGGGGCCGAAGGCCGAGGTCTCGGTGGAGCTGCCCATGGCGAACTCATCGAGATTGGTCTTGCCAAGCAGCACCGCCCCGGCGTTCCAGAGCCGCTCGGTGACGGTGGACTCATACGGCGGCACGAAGGTCTCCAGCATGCGGCTGGAGCAGGTGGTGCGAATGCCCTTGGTGCAGAGGTTGTCCTTGATCGCCAGGGGGATGCCAGCCAGCGGTGGCAGGGCCTCACCGGAGCGGCGGGCGGCATCGATGCGATCGGCATCGGCGCGGGCCCGCTCGGCCGTGACCTCCAGGAACGCGTGGACCGTGGGATCGACCACCGCGATCCGAGCCAGGTGCTGCTCGGTCAGCTCGCGGGCTGACACCTCTCCCCGTTGCAGTTTCCCGCGCCACTCGGCGATCCCCATCCACCCGCATACCAGCTGAGCTGGACGCTATCAGCCGACCCGCGATCAGGCCGAGTCCTCAGGGCGCTGGGCCAGATCGGGAGCTTCCGTGAGTGGTTCCTGGCGGCTGGTGCGCAGGCAGGTGGATTGCAGTGAGGCCGGTGCTTCCGAGCGCAGGTCGGCCAGGAAAGCCGGCAGGGCGGCCTCAAGGGTGCCGCGCCGAACGAAGGGCCCGAACCAGTAGATGGCATCAGGGGAATGGGTCTCGACCCGCGCCCACCAGGCCATCCCCAACCCATTGGCGAGGTTGCGCATGGGCCAGAGGAGAGGATTCATGGGCGCTGGATTCAAGAGCTCCATTCTGACCAGATGGCCGGACCCGAACCAACCGGTGTGAAGGCGCCGTTGCAGCAGATCGCAGCTGCCGGACCAGCCAGGCTCAAAGCCTGACCTGGGGCTTTCCCAAACTCTGCGTTGCGCTTCTGGCGTCGTCTGGGGAATCGAAAAGCAGCCCGGAGAGCCAGACAAAACGATGCCAACAGCAACATGCCCCGCAGCGAACCTGGCCCGCTGCCGCGAGGCATTGGGCCAGGTTCGCTGCCGCGAGGCATCGGGCCAGGTTCGCTGCCGCGAGGCAGCGGCCGGATCCCAGGCAGCCGGGGGAAAGCCTGACGACAGCCAGCCTCCGGACAGCTGCAGCCGCTGTCCAGACCCAGCCGTCACAGCTCAGACGTCAGGCCTGGGGCGAGGCTGGGTGGGGCGATCGATCAGCCCTCAGAGCTCGATATCCCCCTGGAAGGACGGTTCCTGCTCAGCCAGCGTCCCATCAGCCGCCGTGGGCTCGGCTTCGAGCGGCTCGGTGGCGACCGGAGCCAAGGGCGACGTGAGCCCGGCGGTGGGCAGGATTTCGCCATCGGCTTCCATCTGGGTCTGCTCCAGGGGCTCAGAGGCAGGCTCAAGCGCCTGCGGCACAGCTACAGCCTGTGGCCCATCCATCTGCGATACGGCCGCCTGCGGTACTGCCGCCTGCGGCGCTGCAGCGTCGATCACTTCAGTCTCCGGAGCACCCTCCAGGTTCCGATCGGCGGCGCTGCTGGTGCTGTCCGCGCGTCGATCAGACGGCGGAGCAAACGCGCCCTCGGAGCTCGACAGCTCGATTGGCGCCAGCTCCGCCGTCAGCAGCTCATCTGTCGCCGCAGGCGACTCCTGCATCGCTGGGGCCGGCAGGGACGGCCGCAACAGCCGTGGCGCCGGGCTGCTGCCGCGCAGTCCCCGCATCCAGCCGCGCCGGGCGATCTCGTAGAGCAGCAGGGCGGTGGCCACCGCAGCATTGAGGCTGGGAGTGGCGCCCCGCAGGGGGATGCGCACCAGCTGATCGCAGTTGCGGCGGGTCAGCATCGCCAGCCCATCCCCTTCTGAACCGGTGACGATCACCAGGGGGCCATCGAGATCCACCTCCTCGAGGCTGACGTTGCCATCGCCCGCCAGGCCGATCACCCGGTAGCCCTCCTGCTTGAGGGTTTCAAGCGAGCGGTTGAGATTGACCACCCGGGCCACGGGCAGATGCTCCAGCGCCCCGGCCGCCACCTTGGCGACCGATCCGGTGAGACCGGCATTGCGGCGCTGGGGAAGAACCATGCCATGGGCGCCGAGGGCTTCGGCGCTGCGCACGATCGCGCCGAGGTTCTGGGGATCGGTGAGACCATCGACCGCCAGCAACAAGGGCGATTCCCCCAGCTCGCGGCAGCCGTCGATCAAGGTGGCCAGGTCGAGGGTTTCGGCGGCCGCCGGCTGCAGCACGATCCCCTGGTGCACAGCACCACCACTGATCTGGCCGAGGCGGGCCCAGGTGACCTCCTCCACCAGCACGCCGGAGGCCTTGGCGTCGCGCAGCAACTGCAGGAATTTGGGGCTGAAGCGCATCTCCGGTGTGCACCAGATGCGATGGATCGGCCGGCCGCTCTCGAGGGTGGCCTGGGCGGAATGCCGCCCCCAGATCAGATCGTTGGGGGCGGCGTTGGCAAAGGTGTCTGACTCCGAGACGATGCCGGGGTCGACGCGGGGCTGATCGCGCTCGAACCGGCGGGGCGGGGCGCCGAAGTCGGTCCGGGCCTCGCTGCGACCGGCGGAGCGGAACAGCGCCGGTCGGCCACTCGGAGGGCGACCGACCCCTGGACGGGGACGACGATCGCGATCAGGGGGGCCGGCCTCAGCGAATCGACGTTCGCTGGGGCGACGGTCGGTTGGGCGCCGATCCGTGGGGCGCCGATCCGTCGGCGAACGATCGCTGGGGGAACGATCACTGGAGCGCGACTCGCCGCTGAAGCGGGACTCGCTGGGCCGCCGATCCAGGGGGCGGCGATCGGTGGGGCGGCGATCCGCCGGGCGCCGGTCCGAGGGGCGTCCCTCAGAGCGGCCTTCCTCTGGGCGGCGCGGCAGGGAAGGGCGAGCGCTGGAACGCTCAAAACGGGCCGGTGGGCCGGAGGATTCACCACCGCGACGCTCGCGGGGCGTCCACTCGCCGGTGGGGCGCTCGCGATCGGGACTGGGGCGCTCGCCGCTGAAACGATCGGGGGCGGAGCGATCAGCACTGAAGCGACTGCCGCCTTCGCGGCCATAGCGGGGGCGATCGCCAGGGGTCTCGCTGCGGCTGTCCTCCGGACGGCCCCAGCGCGGCCTACTGGTGCCGCCAGGCCGGAAGGAAGAGCCGGCAGGCCGCCCGCCGGTACGGCTGCCGGAGGCTCCAGCCGGACGTCGGGGGGCCCGATCCGGACGGGAGTCAGGGCGGCGATCAGGACGGGGACTCATGGGAGGACGGACACAGGGTGGGTGGGATTTCCTCCAGCTGATCCAGCAGCTCGGCCAGCCGTCCCGGATTGCGAAGAAAGAGCCATCCCAGCATCGTCTCAAATCCCGTGGCCTGCCCATAGGTGCCGGGATTCCCCCGCCGCGGTCCGCGACCGGCCCGGTTACGACCCCGCCGC
>CALPMR020000054.1 GCA_943324725.2 Bordetella parapertussis
AGGGTGGCGAATTCTGAGGTCATGGGGAGGGAGGCAGGGAGGGGGGTTGACGCCAGGTTGCGATACAGATGACCAGCCAGGCCAGGCCGACTCCGCCACCGGCGAGCAGATCGGTGGGCCAGTGGGCTCGGGCATAGAGGGTGCTCAGCCACACCAGCAGCACCCACAGTCCGGCGCCGATCGCCAGAGGGCGACGCAGCCGCGGATGATGGGCCGCCATGATCACCACCATGGCGCCGTAGAAGGCCACGGCACCGGCGGCATGGCCACTGGGGAAGCTGCGCCCATCCACCGCCAGTAACTTTTCAGGCGGCCGGGCTCGGTCGAACAGCGGTTTGAGCATCAGATCGACAATCACCAGGATGCCGCCGGTGGCCAGCACCAGCAGGCGCAGATCCAGCCACCAGCGCCGCATCACCACATAGATCAGCGCCGCCAGCACCAGAAAGGCGGTGACGTGAACGCCGCTGAGCCGGTAGACCAGCAGCAGGGCATCGCCGACCGGCCCGCGCAGATGGTCGCCCAACCAATGCAGAACGGCCTCATCAAAGGTGGGCGGACGGCGCGGATCGATCAAAACGGCCAGAACGGCCAGCAGGACGGCGCAGACGCCGAGCACGACCCAGTCGCGGCGGTGGAAGCTGAAGCGGATCACGGCTGCAGATCCTCGCGCCTGACACGCCACAACTGCTGCTCACCGCGCCGATCGAGACGCTGGACCGCCCGATCGGCCAGAGCGAGATCCTCCAGATCGGTCCGATCGCCGATCAGGCGCACCGAAGCGGTGCCGGGCCTGAGGCCGAGGCTGGCGGGATCGTCCTTGAGACGATCGTGAAGACTGCCCCTGTCGGGTAGAAACACCGCCGTTTCGCCGCCATAGAACACGATGCTGTAGCGCTTGGCACCCACCACCCACAGGGGCTCATCAGCCAGGGCCTCGCTACGGGCCTGACGGGCCAGCTCCCGCAGCGGCAATTGCCGCTGCCGATCGAGCAGCGGCGCCAGGGAGGGCACCACCAGCGCCAGGATCGCCAGGAAGCCCAGCAGATCGGGCAGCCACAGCCACCGCTCCGCACGCCGCCCCAACAGCAGGAACAGGGCCAGGGCGGTGGCGACAAGCACGGCCGCCAGCAACAGGGGCAGACCGGAGCGGGTCAAGGCTGCGGCCAGCTCGGGATGGGCCGGATCGGTGGCGGCCCAGCGCGGTGCGATGGCCGCCGCCGCCGCCAGCAGCGCCAACAGGGCCCCATTGAACCAACCCGTCCGCTGTAACCAGCTGGCCGGGGCCGGCCGGGCTGAGGGGAAGGGACACCAAGCCAGGGCCACCAACAGACTGCCCGCGGGCACCACCGGCAGGATGTAACCCGGCAACTTGGTCGCGGCGGCAGAGAAAAACGCCACCATCAGCACCAGCCAGAGCAACAGAAACAGGGGCAGCTCCAGGGCCTGATCGGCCGCAGCGCGCCGCCAGGAGCTCAGCCTCCAGAAGTCCAGTGGGGCGATGGCCGCCGGCAGGAACAGGGACCAGGGCAGCAGCAACAGCAGCAAACAGGGCAAGTAGTACCAGACAGGACCGGGATGGTGATAAAGAACGCTGGTGAACCGCTGCACATTGCTGAAGGCCAGAAACCCTCCCAGGAAGGCCGCCCCATTGATCTGCGCCGCCGCCACGTACCAGGGCATGGCCACACCGAGGAACAAGGCCAGCATCGCCAACAACGGCAGCGGCCGCAGCCAGCGGCCCCACTGGCCGGTCAAGGTCAGGAAGACGACGATCACCAGAGCTGGCAGCAACAGCCCCACCGGACCCTTGGCCAGGACAGCCACCCCACAGAACAGGGCCAGCAGCACCCTGCCCAGCCGGGCCAGCACCGGCTGGTGCTGCTGGCGATGGGCCAGCAGAAAGCCATACAACGCCAGGGTGATGGCGCTGGCGAGAAACATATCGGTGGTGGAGGTGCGCCCCCAGCCGACCCAGCCCGGAGTGGTGGCCAGAACGGCAGACGCCAGCAGCCCCCGACCCCAGCGAACAACGCGCTCTTCCTCCGCTGGCGCCCAGCTGCACACCAGGGCGAAGGAGGCGACCACCACCGCCGAGGCCGCCAGGGCCACGGGCAGGCGGGCGGCCCACTCGGAAACACCGAATAGCTTGAAGGACAGGGCCACCAGCCAGTAGCCCCAGACCGGGTAGTCAAAGAAGCGCTCGCCGTTCCACCATGGGGTCACCCAGTCCTGGCGCAGCACCATCTGGTGGCCCACCTCCACGAACAGAGCCTCGGTTTTATCGGTGAGACCGAGGGAGCCGAGGCCCTGGAAGAACGCCAACCAGCAGAGCAGGGCCAACGCCAGGCCAACCAGCAGGGAGAGTCGGCGGGGATGGCGACGCCCGAATGCCGCCAAGGGGTCAATGGCCATGGAGTCAGTGGCCATGGGGACGCTACCCGCCGTACGACTAGGCAACTTAGGAGCCGGCCGATCGCAGCCAAGCCGGCGGCGACCAAGCGCTGGTGCCGACGGCCACCGCCACCGGCTCAAGCGGCAGAAACAAGTCGTTGACCTGAGGCAAGGGCTGCGGCGCTATCGGGGCAGCCTCCACCGCAGCGGAGTGGGGCCGGCTGTTGCCTGGCCCTGGTCAGGGCCAGCTCGTGTCACGCCCTGAAGTCGTGACGCTGAAGCTCAGGATGGCAGCGACGAGAGCTGTTCCGTTCGCCGCGGCGATCAGCAAACTCACGCTTGGATCAGACCGATAGGGCGACATCCCACCGAACCAGGATCGGAAGGATCATCGGCTGCTGCCGGAGCAGGGGACGGCCACCCTTGGACGATTCCAGCTAAAGCAGCGACATTGTTCAGGCCCAGGATGAACTTGCGAGGCTCAGCTGCTGACTTCAATCGGATCAGCCTCGCCCAGTTCTCCCCCCACCCCCGCTGTAATCCAACGGCAAGCAAGCGTAATATCCCCAGCTCTCCAGCCCCATGCTGGGGCCAGGGATGTTCAGTCCTGAACAATGGCAGGACCTACTTGATGTACTCCTTGAGGACGCCATTGCGGTTGGGATGGCGCAGCTTGCGCAGAGCCTTGGCCTCAATCTGACGAATCCGCTCGCGGGTGACATCAAAGATCTGACCGATTTCCTCCAGGGTCTTCATCCGGCCATCATCGAGGCCGTAACGCAGGCGCAGCACGTCGCGCTCCCGTGGGCTGAGGGTGGCGAGAACACCTTCAAGGTCTTCACGCAGCAGATTTTTGGCCACATCCTGCTCAGGGTTCTCGATATCAGCCTCGATGAAATCACCAAGACGTGAATCTTCTTCCTTGCCGATCGGGGTCTCCAAAGAGATTGGCAACTGTGCCGATTTAGCAATGAAGCGGAGTTTTTCGATTGTCATCTCCATGCTTTCAGCAATCTCCTCCTCGGTGGGCTTACGCCCAAACTCCTGAGAGAGGGTCTTGGTGGTTTTCTTGATGCGAGAGATGGTTTCGTAGAGGTGAACAGGCAGCCGGATCGTGCGGCTCTGATCAGCAATCGCCCGGGTGATCGCCTGGCGGATCCACCAGGTGGCGTAGGTGGAGAACTTATAACCCTTCTCGTGGTCAAACTTCTCAGCCGCGCGAATCAGGCCCAGGCTTCCCTCCTGAATCAGATCCTGAAAGGAAAGGCCACGGTTCATGTATTTCTTGGCAATCGACACCACCAGACGCAGGTTCGATTGCACCATCTTTTCCTTGGCTCGCCGGCCCAGCATCAGCCGCCGCCGGAACTTGATCAGCGGCATGTCGAAGATCGCCGCCCATTCCTTGGAATCAGGGAAGTGACCTTTATCGGCCTCAAATTCGGCCGCTTTCTCCTCCAGTTCAAGCAGATCGGCAATCTTGCGAGCCAGTTCAATCTCTTCATCCGGCCTCAACAGGCGGATGCGGCCGATTTCCTGGAGGTACACCCGGATCGAATCCTCGGTGTACACGCCCTTCGGACCCACCTTGATGCTGGCCAGAGCCTTGGCCGATTTGACGTCTTTCTTCTCAGCCCCGTCGCCGCTGGCCGACTCCAGATCATCAACCTCGCCGTCGGCGCCAGTCAGCACCTCACCAGCTTTGCCCTTCAGATCCACGGCCACAGCCTTGGCCGCGCCCTTGGCTGCCGCGGGTTTGCGGGCCTTGGTGGTCTTCGTGGCCTTGGTGCTCTTTGTGGCCTTGGCCGCCTTGGCGGCGGTTTCGGCCGGAGTGCTCTTGCGGGCCTTGGGCTTGGGGGCGGGCAACACCTCACCGTCAGCCGTCACCGTCATCATGATTTCGGGGATCACCACCTTGGCCGCGGGGGGAGTCTTGGCCGCAGGGGGAGTCTTGGCAGCCACTCCGCTCTTGCTGGTGGGACTTGCAGAGACGGAGGCCTTGGCGACTTTGACCTTGGCGGCGACGGAACTCATAGCGGATGCGCGACGAAAACAGGGGTCGGTGGATGACGAAGCTTCGCTGCAACGAAGCCTGTAAGCCAGGAGCAGCAGCAACTTGCCGCCAAAAAACCTGGTGGGAGGGAGACAGACCGAATCAGCGCCCGATCAAAATGATCAGGCTCGGCGTCGGCATGAAAGGCGGCCTGGTGACAGGACGATCAGGACATCTGGAGAGGGAGCTCCGGATGCGAGAGATTCGGATTGGGACGACCGGAGCCGAAGCAGTGCTGTCAGGGGTGGTCGCAGACCTGATGCCGGGATGGGAGCAGGACTCCCGGGCACTCAAAGGGTCTTCCCGCTGGACGGAACTCTGCCTGGTTCCGACGGCAGCCTCAATGGCATGCCCAACGTATTCATTCTAGGAATCGGCTGAGACCTTTGCAAGACTGCCCTCAGCGTTCCGCACCTCCGTTCCCTCCACAGCGCCCCCCTGGCTGGACATCTGGGTGGAAGCCGGCCGCGAGGGCCAGGCGTTCACCTATGCCAACCCCGACGCTCTCACGATCGGCGTGGGTGATCTGGTGCAGGTGCCGCTCCAGGGACGTCGCCACGCCGGGCTGGTGCTGGCTTGCCATGACGCTCTCCCCGCTGGCCTGGAAGGCAAGCGCATGCGGGCGGTGCAGTCCGTCCTGCAGAGCGCGGCGGTGGATGGACACTGGCAATCGGTGGTGCAGGCGGTGGCCGCGGCCTGCCACACCAGCAGTTTCCGCACCCTCAAAAGTGCCCTGCCCACGGGCTGGCTGGGCCAGCGACCCCGGGGGCCCGGCGGCCGGCTGCTCTGCCAGATCCAGCGCCTCGAGCCAGAGCCGACAGCGTCTGATCCGACGGCGGAGAACGATCGGCCCACGGAGCTGAGTTCCCGCCAGCGCGCCCTGCTGCAGCATCTCGACGGCCATGGCGGGCGGCGCCTGCTGCGGGACCTGGTGGGCATCGATGGTTTCGGCCGGGGCCTGATTACCGGCCTGGAAGAGAAGGGACTGCTGCGGCGAGCGATGGTTCGAGGCCTGGCCGCCAGCCCGACGACGGCCCAGGGCACGGCCGCCGCCCCAGCTGAACGGCCGGGACGGGAGGAGCCCAGGGCGCTGGAGCAGCCCCAGACGGCCAATGCCGCCCAGGCCGCGGCAGTGGAGGCGATCGACACAGCCGCGGCCGGGACCACCCTGCTGCTGTGGGGAGTGACCGGTGCCGGCAAGACGGAGGTCTACCTGCAGGCGGCGGCCCGCCAGCTGCGCCAGGGGCGCAGCGTGTTGCTCCTGGCACCGGAGATCGGCCTGATTCCCCAGTTGCTGGATCGCTGCCGGGCCCGGTTCGGCCCCCAGGTGCTGGAGTACCACAGCGGCATGGGGGACGCGGAGCGGGTGGCGGTCTGGCGCCGCTGCCTGGACGCGGCGGCGGCGGCCGAACCGGTGGTGGCGATCGGCACCCGCTCGGCGATTTTCCTGCCCCTGGCCTCGCTGGGTCTGATCGTGCTCGATGAGGAACACGACAGTTCCTATAAACAGGAAAGCCCGATGCCCTGCTACCACGCCAGGGACGTGGCCCAACTCAGGGCCAGCCTGGGCGGTGCCCGCCTGCTGCTCGGCAGTGCCACCCCCTCGCTGGAAACCTGGAAACGGGCTCGTTTGCCCGTGGCCGAAGGGGGAATCCGCCTGCTGCGACTGCCGGAGCGCATCGGCCAGCGGCCCCTGCCGCCCGTGCGTCTGGTGGACATGCGCCTGGAGCTGGCGGAAGGGCACCGGCGCCTGATCAGTCGAGCGTTGATGGCCCGGCTGGAACAGCTTCAGGCCAAGGGCGAGCAGGCAGTGGTGCTGGTGCCGCGGCGCGGCTATCGCTCCTTCCTCAGCTGCCGCAGCTGCGGTGAGGCGGTGCAGTGCCCCAACTGCGACGTGACCCTCACCGTGCATCGCAGCAGCCGGGGCGGTGGCTCCAGCGAATGGCTGCGCTGCCACTGGTGCGATCACCGCCAGGAGATCGACCAGCGCTGCGGCAAGTGCGGCTCCACCGCCTTCAAACCCTTCGGGGCCGGCACCCAGCGGGTGATGGAGCAGCTGGCGCTGGAACTGGAGGGCCTCAGGCTGCTGCGCTTCGATCAGGACACCACCCGCGGTCGCGATGGTCACCGCCGCTTGCTGGAGCGCTTCGCCGCCGGCGAGGCCGATGTGTTGGTCGGCACCCAGATGCTGGCCAAGGGCATGGATCTACCGCGGGTGACCCTGGCGGCCGTGCTCGCCGCCGACGGCCTGCTGCACCGCCCGGACCTGCGCTCCTCCGAACACTGCCTGCAACTGTTGCTGCAGCTGGCAGGACGGGCCGGCCGAGGGGAACTGCCGGGGGAAGTACTGGTGCAGACCTACAGCCCCGAGCATCCGGTGATCCGCCATCTGGTCGATGGCCGCTATGAGCGCTTCCTCGAGGAGGAGCTGCAGCTGCGGCGCCAGGCCGGACTGGTGCCCTTCAGCCGCGCCTGCCTGCTGCGGTTGGCGGGTCCCTCGGCCAGTGCCACCGCCACGGCGGCCACCACCCTGGTGGAACAGGTGCGCGCCCAGGTGGAGGGCCAGGGCTGGATCGTGATCGGACCGGCGCCGGCCCCGGTGGCCCGGGTGGCGGGACGCAGCCGCTGGCAGGTGTTGCTGCACGGACCGGAGGCGGCAGCGATCCCCCTGCCGCCGGAGGCGGAGCTGCGCCGGATCCTGCCCCAGAGCGTCTCGCTGGCGATCGATCCCGATCCGCTGCAGCTCTGAACAACCAGCGGGCCTCAGGCCGGCAGCTCCGGCAGGCCGAAGCCGAGGCTCAGCCGCATCCGCTGCAACAGCGACACCAGCACCAGGCCGGCGGCGATGGCGCAGGAGCCCAGGCCAAGGCGACTCCAGCGCCAGCAGCGCAACTCCAGGACATTGAGCCGGCCGCTCTGCAGCGGCCAGAGCACCTGGGGCTCTCTCCCCCGTTGCCGCGCCGTGGAGCGCACCGGCTCCGGGCCGGCCGACAGCACCGCGGCCGCTGAGACCGGCACGAACCTCAGGCTGAGATCGACGCCAGACAGCGGTGGCAGCGAGGTGAGATCCACCACCAGGGAGACGCTCTGGCGGACACCCACCAACCAATTGCGCTCCTGCCACAGCAGATCGGCCGCCGGCAGGCTCACCCCCGCCAGTTCAGCGGCGGCATCAAGGCTGCGCTGCAGGGCCGCAAGCGCCTGCTCGGCGGGCAGCACCGCCGTGGAGAGCACCTGCACCTCCCCCTGCCGCTGGCTTTGAAAAGGAGCTGGAGCGCCCTTGAGCGCCGCGGCGAACCGTCGCTGCCAGGGCGTCAGCTGGCCGGAGTCGCTGCGCAGTCGATGGCTCAGTTGCAGGCGCCCTGGGCCCTCGAAGCGCAGTTCACTGCGCACCTCCATGCAGCCAGCCAGCAAAGGCAGCAGCAGCAGCAAGGACAACAACACGGCCACCAGGGCGGCAAAACCCAGCGGCGCCGGCGTCGGGCCCACCGGCGGTGGCGGCTCCGGCGGCGGCCGTTGAAGGCGCCGGCTGGCGAGGCCGGCGCCATTGCCCTCGAGCAGCGTTCCCTGCTGGGCCAGATCGGGCAGGGTCAGGGACCAGTTGCGAGGACGCTGCAGGGCCGGGGCCTCCAGGACCGTCAGCAGATCGCGGGCCTGGGCGCGCAGGGTGGCATCCACACAGGCCTGGAGGCTGCGGCAGCAGTCAACGGCCCGCTCGCTCTCTCCCTGACCCATCAACGCCGTGACCATCAGCAGGCGGACGCCCGCTCCAACCGCTGTGGCGGGGCCATGGGCGGCGGCCAGCGGCTCCAGCAACCGCAGGCTGTGGCCATACTCGCCACGCTCGATCGACTGGCGCGCCGAGGTGAGCGCCAGGCTGATCGCCGGATCCAGCGCCCGCTCAGCCATCTCCGGACCGCCGAGTTGCCATCAGTCGTCGAGATGGGCCCTGCTGCCCACCACCATTGTGCCGATGCCGGCCTTGGTGAACACCTCCAGCAGCAGGGCGTGGGGAATGCGGCCATCGACGATGTGGGCGGCGGCAACGCCCTGGGCCAGGGCCCTGATGCAGCATTCGGTCTTCGGGATCATGCCGCCATTGACAATGCCGGACTGGATCAGCTCCCGCGCCTCAGCCAGGGTGAGCTGGGCCAGCAGCGAGTCGGGATCGTCGCGATCGCGCAGGATGCCGCAGGTGTCGGTGAGCAGGATCAGCTTCTCGGCATCGAGGGCCGCAGCCAGCTCACCGGCCACCGTGTCGGCATTGATGTTGTGGGCCCTGCCGTGGAGATCGGGGGCAACGCTGGAAATCACCGGGATGTAGCCGCCATCGAGCAGCGGCTTGATCACCGCACAGTTGACCATCGCCACATCCCCCACCAGGCCCAGGCTGCCATCGCCGTGGGTACGGGCCTGGAGCAGGTTGCCGTCACTGCCGCAGAGCCCGACGGCCCGCCCGCCGACCTGGTTGAGGCCATTGACGATCTGCTTGTTGACCTTGCCGACCAGCACCATTTCCACCACCTCCATCGTGGCCTCATCGGTGATGCGCAGGCCATCGCGAAAGCGGGCTTCGATGCCGACCCGGGAAAGCCAGTGATTGATTTCTGGCCCACCGCCATGGACCACGACCGGCTGCACCCCGACGCAGGCCAGCAAGGCCAGATCGCGGAAGACCGCATCGCGCAGGTCCTCACGCACCATGGCCGCTCCGCCGTACTTGACGACGATCGTGCGGCCGCTGAAGCGCTGGATGTAAGGGAGGGCCTCGCTGAGGACGGAGACCCGCAGGCTGTCCTCGGGACTGACGTGGGGATCGGAACGCAAGGTCATGCAGCGGTGGGGGGGATGGCTTCGGTGACCAGCTCCAGACAGAACGTTCCGGCCGAGCGCTGGATCAGTTCGGCCTTCAGACCTGGGCCGAAGAAACGTCCAAGGCGATCCTGGCGCTCCTGCCAGCGAGCAAAGGGCACACCACCGCAGACAAAGGCCAGACGCAGGCCATAGGAGCCGTCACAGTCGAGTTCCTGCACCGACTCCAGCTGGGGAGGCTCGTCCTCGTCCCAGAGCTTGAGGGCCTCCAGCGACGATTCCAGATGGGCCTTCTGGCCGTAGCGCCAACGGGTCACATCGGCCAGCAGCTTGCGCAGGGGCTCGCTCTCCGGCAGCTCCCGCAGGCTCCGCAGGGCCTGGGGTGGGCTGATCCTGGCCGCCGGTGGCAACTCGGAGGACTTGAGCGCCAGACCACCCAGCAGGATCGGAATCCCGTAAAAAATGGTGGGCAGACTGAGGTTGGCGTTGTCGCCGAGGTAGGCGATCGAGCCGATCACCGTGAGCACGGCTCCGGCCACCGTGACCAGACTCCCGGGGGAAAACAGGGCTTGCATCTCTCCATCTTCCAGCAACAGGGGGCCGGCAGGGGCAACGAATGGGCCGATTCCAGCGCTGCCGCCAACCATCAGCAGGCCAGCGGCTGCTTTCAGGCAGCTTCGGCCTGCCTGTCTGTGGGCTGGCCAAGGCCGTGGGCCAGCTTGCGGCCTTGGCCTGCCATCGGCGGCAGGGACGCTCTGTCGGCGCCAGAACCGATTCCAGCCACGCGACCGTCAGGAGTGACCGAGGCCTAATGCTGGGGCAGGACAGCAACCTGTCAGCGGGCCTGCGGCGGTTTTCGCCTCCTCGGCGAGTGTTTTCGGCGGCGTCAGCGTCCAGACTGGCCGTCAGGTCCTGAGCCGGGGTCCCCGCCGCGAACTTCCCACCAGGAGTTCCCGACGGGGGGCTCCTGCCCATGCCGGGGCGTGAGCTTCAGCGAGGAGCGCCCGATCTCCAGACCCTCCGTACCACCGCGCCGTTGCGCCCCATCACGATGCGTTCCGAGCCATCCCAGGAGTTCTCCGATCCAAGCGATCGAACCGATCAGAGCGCTCCGATCAACCGAGACGGCAGTGCGGCAGAGCCGGACCTCGCCGCACTGATCGAGCTGCTGCGCCAGGACCGCCTCTGGCTGCTGCGCCAGATCGACAGCGGCCAGTGGGCGCAATGGCGCCTTGATCTGGCGGCCCTGGAGCGGGAACTGGGCCAGCTCCTGGAGCAGGCCAGCGAGAGGCTGATCGGCAGCTGAGCTGATCGCCAGCGATTCAGAACGGGATGTCGTCGTCGTCGGCGAACTCGTCGGAGGGCACCAGCGGCCCGCTGTTCCAGACGGCTGGCGCCTGGGCGGGAGGTTGGGACAGGGGGGCAGCCGCAGGAACAGGCGTAGGCGCCGGACGTCGTTGGGGGCTGGCGGGGGCCGGCCGGCCGGCTGGCGGGGGCGCAGCAGTCCCCTGATGCCCCTGGTTGGCCATCGCCGCGGCAGGCATGCCGGCAAACGGGCCCGGAGCAGCCACAGCGGACTGGGAGTCCGATGGCGAAAGGGGATGAAGCCGCGCCAGGGTGAGCTCCGCCCGCTTTTCCTTGACTCCGTCCTGGCGAGTGACGGTGTTCATGCGCATCCGTCCCTCCAGCACCAGGCGCTGGCCCACCCGCACCCGGTTCTGCAGATCCTGGGCCAGATTGCCCCAGCCCACCACCTTCAGCTGCCCCGGCGGATCATCGGGTCGCAAGCCATCCAGTTGAACGGTCATTTCCGCAACCGGTGTCTGGTTGTCCTGGGTGTAGCGAACCTGAGGCGCCTCCAGCACCTCAACTTCAAGCAGACAGTGATTCAAGCCCCAACCCGCCGACGGCAGTTCCCATCCTGATGCACGCGCTCTCGTTTCACCAGAGCGCTGGCCCGGCCCGACCACAGGCACCCTGGCTGTGGCTGATCGCTGGCACCGGCGAGGGGCCCCAGCTGGCAACGGCCCTGCTGCAGGCGGGCTGGCAGCTGCGTGTGAGTGTGGTCAGCAGGGCGGCCGCCAGGGCCTATGCGCCGCAGCCGGGCCTGCAGCTGGTGGTGGGCGCGATCGGTTCCAGCGATGCCGGAGCCACGCCCCTGGCCGGCGTCAGGCAGGAGCTGGCTGGGTCCAGGACAAGGCAGCAACCATTCCGCTGGGTCATCGATGCCAGCCATCCCTTCGCCAGCCGGATCACGGCGGCCCTGGTGCAGGGCTGTGGCGAGGCCCGGGTGCCGTTGTTGCGGCTGCAGCGTCCCGAGCTCGCCGGCGGAGCCGTGGAGCTCCTGGCAGATCTGAACGAGCTCGGCGGCCAGGCGCGCCGGGGTGAGCGCTGGCTGCTGGCGATCGGGGCCCGGCGTCTGGCGGAGGCCGTACACCAGACGCCTGAGGCACTGCACCACGCCCGCATCCTGCCCCGACCCCAGGCCCTGCAACAGGCCATGGCGGCGGGGCTGCCGGCTGAGCGGGTGGCCTGCCTGCAGCCGCTGCCCGCCGGAGCGCAGCGGGCGAGGGTGGAGCAGGCTCTCTGCCGGCGCTGGAAGATCGAAACGGTGCTCTGCCGCCGTTCCGGTGGCCCCGGGGAGGCCCATTGGCGCGCCATCTGCCGTGAGCTGGGCCTGCGGCTGCTGCTGCTGGAGCGGCCCGCCGAACCGGGGGCCTTGCTGAGCCTGCCGCTGCAGCAGCTGCTCGAGCGGGTGGGCCTGGCGACGCAGGCGGTTGGGGAACCCTCGAAAGGGCAGCCTTCTCAGGAGTTCTAGGCCGGGCCAGCCTCAGGGGTGCAGCAACCAGCTGTCCGCCTTGCCAGAATCGCCTCAACCGCTGGCGGCGCGGGCCCTGACGGCCATGGCGATCGCTTGCATCAAGCGCCTTGGCCAGAGGCCGCTGCCAGCTGGCGTGGAAGACGGCATGCACCTGGCTCGGGATCGACGGGATCGCGCGAAGAAGGGAGCTTCTCAGCCAGCCCCTCAGCCATGGTCCCGCCGGACGAGCCGACCTGCCGCCTCAGCCTGGTGCTGACCAGCGAAGGCAGCCCCGAGCAGGCCGACGCCCTGGCCCGGCAGCTGGTGCAGCGGCACCTGGTGGCCTGCGCCAGCCTGCTGCCGGTGCGCTCCCACTACCGCTGGCAAGGGCAGCTGCAGAGCAGCCACGAGGTGATATCGCTGCTCAAAACCAGCCCCGACCAACTGGCTGGGCTGCGGGACGCCCTGGCGGAACTGCACAGCTATGAAACGCCCGAATGGGTTCACTGGGAAGCGGCCAGCGACGGGGCCTATGGCCAAGTGGCTGAGCGAGCAGCTCAGCCCAGGTGACGGGCCACCAGCTCCGCCAGGGAGCCCTGGGGGCGGGGGCCCAGCTGGGTGACCACCTGGCCGGCGCAGAGGGAAGCGAGCTGGCCGCAGCGCTCCAGGCTCTCGCCACGGGTGTAACCGAACAGGAAGCCGGCGGCATAGAGATCGCCGGCGCCGGTGGTGTCCACCAGATCGCCCAGATGAACAGGAGCCACCTCGATCGTGCGATCACCGCTGAGCAGCAGGGACCCCTGCTCGCTGCGGGTC
>CALPMR020000055.1 GCA_943324725.2 Bordetella parapertussis
GATGAGCAGCATGCAACACGCCGCCTGATTGCCGATTTCCCTTGGGCATGCCGATCGGCGGATGGAGTCAACAGCTGATCGGTTCGGCCTTGGTGCTGCTCTGGCTGCTGGTGCTGGCGGCGCTTGCGTTCAGCGTGCGTTCCCGCTGGCCGGCCCAACCGGAATGGAGCCGCAAGTTGGTCCACATCGGTGCCGGCCTGGTGGTGCCCCTGGCCTGGGGGCTGGGCATCCAGCGCGGCATCGCCCTCGCGGCGGCGGTCGTTGCCACCGGGCTGGCTGCGTATAATCATCGGCGCCGGCTGTTGCCGGGGATTGAGGATGTGGGCCGGCACAGTTACGGCACGATTGGCTATGGCGCTTCTATCACCCTGCTGTTGCTGCTCTGGTGGCCAGGCCACCCCGCCAGCGTCAGCGCCGGTGTGCTGGTGATGGCCTTCGGTGACGGCCTGGCCGGGCTGATCGGCGCTAGCGTCGCTTCGCCCAGCTGGACGGTGCTCGGTCAGCGGCGGTCGCTGCTGGGCACGGTGACCATGGCGCTGGTCAGCCTGGCGGTGCTGCTGGGCCTGATGCTGACCTGCCGCGCCATCGGTCAGCCGGCGCCGGACCTGGCGGCGGTGGGCGGCCTGGCCCTGGTGGCGATGCTGCTGGAGCAGATTGCCCTGCTGGGCCTGGACAATTTCACGGTGCCGATCGGCATCGCCCTGCTGTGGCACCTGCTGAGCCGCAGCACCTGAGTCGTTCGCCTCGGATCTCAGGCCTGGAGCAGGGCTTCGCAGCGCTGCTGCCAGTCCCGCTGGCTTCCCAGGCCGGCCACCAGGCGCCGGTCGGGGGGCTCCTGCCGCAGGCGCAGCTGCCATTGCTGGATCAGATCGGCCCGCTCCAGCCAGACATCGAGCACGCTGCGCTCGATCGTCTCTCCATCCCAGTCGCGGCCCTTGGCGGTGTCGACGGCCCAGGTGAGCAGATCATCGAGCTGAAACGGGCGGAAGCCACCAAAGACCAGCCCAGGCTCGTTGTCACCACTGGCGGCAAGGTGCTGCTGTAGACAAAAGAGCTGCAGAGGATCAGAGAAGCCGTAGAACTAGAGAAGGTAAGTCACGCACCAGTCCACATAATCAAGAAGGGCTCTCACCTTAGGCAGAATAAACAGCAACGCTGTCCATCTTGAGCATTCGTTCAAGGTCCTGCTGGCCTGGCACTTGCAGTCTGCGAGCACCACAATTACCCGTGAGCTCTGTTTTGCCCTCGCTCTCTGAAGCCATCAGGGCAATGGCGACACGATGCAGGCTCTGCTCGCGGCCTGTCTGGATGGGCCAGTCCCGGCCTGGAGGCATCGTGAATTCGTCGGCTGTTGAGGGGCCTTTTCAGAAGTCTGCAGCCGGCAATCACCCTGGGGACCAAATGGCGAGCAGCGCCTGATTGCGGGCTTCAACGTGATCGATTCGGCTCAGCGGGGTGAGCGGATGGGCTTCCATCGGCACGCAGGCTCCGGCCACACCCGATCGCCTGTCTGGTCCGGCGAGCTTCAACCCAGGCCTCCCACCAGCGGCCACCAGCAGCTGGCCGCCACCTGCTGCTCCGGGGTGAGCTGGGCGCAGCGACGCACCTCGGCCGCCTGGCTCTCGAGCAGGGAGTCGTGCAGGGCTTCCCCCATCCCCTGGCGCAGCAGGGCACTGACCGCGAAGGCCGCCGAAGCCTGCTCCAGGCTGCCTGGCAGGCGCAACACCTGACCCGCCGGCAGGGCGGCCGGATCACCGCTCAGGGGGGGTGGCAGGTTCCGCTGTCCCGCCAGGCCCTGCCGCAGCAGCAGCTGCACCGCCCCCAGTAGCAGATAGGGATTGGCCCCCAGATCGCTCACCTTCAGTTCCAGATGGGCCGCGGCGCCATCGGCAGCGCTGGGGATCAGCCGCAGGGCCGCCTCGCGGTTCTCCACACCCCACACCTGGAACGGAGCCGACCAGGAGCTTGGCCCCAGCCGCAGATAGGAGACCCCCAAAGGACAGGCGAGGGCCATCAGGGCCGGCAGCTCCTCCAGCAGGGTCGCCAGCAGCTGCTGCCCCACCTCGGTGAGCCCGGCGACACCCTCGCCGCCCTGCAGCAGGGGCTGGCCATCGCGCTGAACACTGAAGTGCAGATGGCCCCCATTCCCCACCCGCTCCAGACTGGGTTTGGGGCTGAAACTGCAGCGCCAGCCGAACTGCCTGCTGACGTGCTGAATGACCAGACGGGCCCGCACCAGCCGGTCCGCCGCCTCCAGCGCGGTCCCCGGAGCCAGGGACAGCTCAAACTGGGAGGCCCCGTATTCGGGGTGGAACTGCAGCCAGGGCAGCCCCGCCGCCTCGATCGCCTCCAGCAGCGCCGTGGCGTAGTCGAACCCCTCCACCAGCCGGTCGGCACCGTACGGACCTCCCGGCATCGCCGGCCGTGGCGCCGCCCCCGGCTCGGCCTCAGCCACCAGCCACTCCAGCTCGAAACCCGCCTGCAGCGTCAGTCCGGCCGCCTCGAGCTCCTGCTGCTGGCGGCGGCAGAAGTGGCGCTGGTCGGCGGCGTAGGGCTCACCGTTGCGCTGCCAGCGCTCCCCCGGCGCCCAGGCCCAGCCGCGGGCCGGCGCCAGCGGGGCCAGGGCCGCCAGATCGGCCTTCAAGCGCAGGTCGCCATCGGGCACGGCCAGCCTGTGGGCCGGATCGATGCTGCCGTCAGCGCCGAAAGCATCCGCCACCGGCGAGAAGCCCACGCCCGTCCGCACCGCCTGCTCCAGATGGGCCAGGGGCACCACCTTCACCAGGGGCGCCCCGGCATGGTTCACCCAGGTGATCGCCAGCCAGCGCAGCCCCTGATCCGCCAGGGAGCTGGCGAGGGCGGCAGGGGAGAGGGTCATGGCTCAGGCCACCGCCAGCCGGGCCTCTCTCAGCTGCCGCACGGCGCCGGCCAGGTGCTCCAGCAACTCCAGCGTCGTGGCCAGATCGATGCAGGCGTCAGTGATGCTCTGGCCGTAGGTGAGGGCACTGGCATCCAGCTGGGAAAGATCACTGGGGATCTTCTGACTGCCCTCCACCAGGTGGCTCTCGATCATCACGCCCATCACGTGGAGCGAACCACCGCTGACCTGACCAGCCACTTCCCTGAGCACCTCGCCCTGACGGCGGTAGTCCTTGTTGGAGTTGCCGTGGCTGCAATCCACCATCAGCCGGGCCGGCAGACCCTCGGCCGCCAGCTGGGCCGCCGCCGCCGCCACCGCCTCGCTCTCGAAGTTGGGCCCGGCTTTGCCACCGCGCAGCACCAGATGACCATCGGGATTGCCGGTGGTGGTGACGATGGCGGCCTGGCCGTCCTTGTTGATGCCGAGGAAATGGTGCGACAGGGCCGCCGCCTCCATGGCGTTGATGGCGGTGATGGTGCTGCCATCGGTGCCGTTCTTGAAGCCGATCGGCATCGACAGCCCCGAAGCCATCTCCCGGTGCGTCTGACTTTCGGTGGTGCGGGCGCCGATGGCGGTCCAGCTGATCAGATCGGCGATGTACTGGGGCACCACCGGATCGAGCAGCTCGGTGGCCGCCGGCAGGCCCAGTTCCGCCAGGTGCAGCAACAGCCCCCGGGCCCGTCGCAGACCGGTGTTGATGTCATAGCTGCCATCGAGATGGGGATCGTTGATCAGACCCTTCCAACCGACGGTGGTGCGCGGTTTTTCGAAATACACCCGCATCACCACCTCAAGATCATCCCGATGGCGGCGCTGGGCCTCGGCGATGATCGCCGCGTACTCCCTGGCGGCCGCCACGTCGTGGACCGAACAGGGCCCGACGATCACCAGCAACCGGTGATCGCCGGCATGCAGAATCGCCTTGATCCGTTCCCTGGCCAGCTGCACGGTGCGGGCAGCCTGCTCACTGATCGGCAGCTCGGCGTGCAGAACCGCCGGCGGCACCAGGGGCCGGGTTTCGACGATGTGGAGATCGGAAGTGGGGATCATGATCCTGAGACGCCCAGGCGAGCCGAGAATCCACAGTAAAGGCACCGCGGCGGCGCCATATCCGGGCGCGGAGCAGCAGCGCCCGCTCCAGTCAAGCAGCCGCATGGCCGCAGCGTGCCGGCACGATCCTCCCCGCTCGCAGCTGCACAAGCGCCATGGGCAGGCGGGTGCGGGGCACCGGGGACATCGCCGCAGTCACAGCGAAGCACATCGCCACAATCCAGATTTCTGATGCAGCGCCATCCTTGACAGCGCTGGCCGAAAAAATTCCCATTAAAAAAGTAGCCCCATATCACGACACTCAGTTCTCCTGAGCTCAATTGAGGCGATGTGTGGCCGGCTAAAACTCTAGACTGGGGACGACATATCTTACGTCCGGTTCTTCAGGCGCGGCACTGGCTAAGCGGTTCGCCTCAATCACATGAAAGAACGTCGGCTTGCGAATCGCATGCAAAACAACCCCGTAAGCACGACCAAGCCAGCGCAGGCGTGCCGAAGCGGTGAGATCTTCGAGACGAAACCACGCATCGAGCACGGATTGCGTGGGCTCCCTATTCCGCAAAAATTTTGGGATCGCGTGATAGTACAAGATATTTGGAATGCAGATTGGCGGAAAAAGGTAGCCCTCTCGGTGCAAGCCAAGAGCTGGAATCCCGCGGACTATCGAGAGATACTCCTGTGCGGTTCGGTGAATGAAAGGTGGCTCCTGATCATCACCGGGCCGTTCGATGCGCTGCCGGACAGCACAGTTGTTTCGGATGTAGAGCTTTCCCCCCACGGCGAGGCTATCGGCGCAGAAGCCCAGCACCGACTCTGCGTCGCCGTCGTCAAGGCAGTTGAGCACGCCGGAAACGATGACAAGGTCGAAGTCGCCAAGATCGAAAGAAGTGTCGAGTGCCCGTCTCTGGAAACTGACATTTGAGAGGCCTGCTTTGAGCGCGGCGGAGCGTGCGCGATCCAGCAGGCTTTCAGCGATGTCAATCCCAATGAGTTCACTGCAGCGTGACGCGATCTCGAGAGCAACCCTGCCGGCGCCGCAGCCGACGTCGAGCACGCGAGGCCGCTTGTCGCCGACGATCGAGAGAAGAAGTTTTCGCTCCTGCGAGTGGATGTATGCAACGTAGCGCCCGTGCTCGGCCATGAGGGTGACCTCATGGCCGGTGAGATCCGTCCTGGCACCACGTCGTTGCCAATAGGAGACGTTCGCGGCGGTGCAACTCTGAATCTGTTTCATATGGCAGACTCGCCTATGAGATCATGCTGCGTGGGAAGTAGAGCGGTCCAGAAAATCATGGAAGACAGTTTTCACCCCCCATGAGCCCGAGCACCATAAGACAGCTTAAACGTAACCTGGATTTGCCGAATCACTCCATCCCCGAGCCGACATTGCTGTCCGATTCCACGGACACGAGCGGCTGGCATTGACAACCAAGACGCTTGCGTGCCAAGGTAACTGTGCCATGTTTAGAGTCATGGAGGAAGGGATTGTCCTGCCACCGCCATCCCGACTGGCTCTGACGAGTGCTGTAACATTTGGCGTCTGCAATCTTTTGCTACCGATCGCTTTCGGAGACCTCTATCCGTTCACGATCACGCCCATGTTTCGCGACAGCCCCAAGCTGTACACCAAGTACCAGGTTCTGGATCCGAAGGGCTTACAACTACCACTTCGCGACTTCGAACTTCAGAGGAACTATGACGGGAATCCCCTTGGGCTAGGGGCTGGCGTACGCACGCCCCCCTCACTTGACGAGTTCGGCACTGCTCCCGACACAACAGTCGTGAAGGCCCATATCTCCAACATTCTCCGCGAACGCTTTTCCGGGCTTCAATACGTCGATGTTGTGCAGACCGTGATCGGCCCCCTCGACGCACAGAAGGTCGGCGTCACCAGAGAGGCACGCTTTCGGGTGCATTCCAATGGAAGCTGAACTCCGCCGAAAACTCAGCTCCGCTACCAAGCCTCATGTCGGGCAATTCGTTGTTTGGGGGATTCTCCTTCACGCGATCGTCTTCCTGCCCGTCCATTTACCCCTATCGGCAGGGCCGCGAAACAGTCCGGCGACGGTTCTCTCGCTTCTCCCCGAGGTGATCCTTACGGCACCGCCTGTATTCCATTTTTTTCGCTGGCTCCTCGTAGCAGCAGGCATCCTGTGGGCCCTCCAGCTGCTGGTTCCGCTGTCGTCCTGGGTGAGCGTGATTGCTTATACGATAACGGTGGCACTCGTCTTCGAGAATTCCACCCAGATCGACCATACCAAGAACCTCGCCAACCTGGTCCTCTTCGTCCACGCCATGTGGTATCACTTCCATGCGAGCGATATTCGCACGGCACTGAACCGCAATGCATTCTGGACCAGCAGAGTCTACCCGAGATGGATTCACTCCCTGAGCATCTCCTGCATCGCGATCTACCATTCGAATGCGGCTCTCTCCAAACTTCTGCAGAGTGGAATCGAATGGACCAACGGTCTGTCATTGCAGCTTTGGGTGCACCTCATGGGACGAGAGCACTCCCTGATCAACACATTAATTCTCTCCAGTCGCACGACCGCAGCCCTGATGCAATGGGCTACATTATTGGTGGAAGCATCGTCACTCGTAGCGGTCTTTTGCCCACGACTGCGAGTTCCGATCGGGGTTGCACTGCTGGGCCTTTACGTCGGCATTGCCGACTCCTTCGGCTTCTGCTTCGCACTCAATGGTTTCCTCATTGCGGCATTCTTCTTTCCGTGGGCTGGAATCATCGACCGGTTATGCAACACTGCGGAATCCATTCTCATGGTTACGATCGTCGTTCGCCGCGGCAGTCGGCTTGAAAGGATGCTTCGTGTTGCCATGCCCCGCCTGGATGTGCTCGGGGTGACCAGACTGTCCAGCCAGTCAACGCTGGAAAACCAGCCGAGCGCGATTTCCAGCGGCTGAGTGGGTCCAAACCAGCCCAAGACGTGGGGCCTTACTGCCTTGAACGGCTTCCTTCATGTGTTGATGCGGTAGGCGAATCGCACACAACAGTGCACTCTCTCGGCTCGGTTCTCCTCCGAGAACTTCTGTGCGCGGGGCCGGCACAGGCCGCTCCGAGCTGAACGAAGCAACTCACCCCATGTGAGCAGCCGATTAGATCTCTGAAATGTCACAATCACAATTTCGCCGGAGTGAAATCAGCGGCCTGAGACTGATTGCAGTACAGACGATTTCGGCGGATCCCGCCAGGATCCATTCACTGCCAGCTCAGCTCGCGGTTCCTGGCTGACCACCCTTTAGGACAAAAAAACACAATTTCTGTGCGGTCATCTAGGCGCAACAGGCTCCTAGCGCTTGCGCGCCAGCACCGCGATGTAGTGGGCGGTCCACCAGCAGCTGGGCAAACGGGCCAGCCCTTCGCAGCCGGCGAGCAGCCGCAGGAAGACACCCTGGCAGGGGCGAGGCAGCCAGCCGATGATCGGGGCCAGCCCCACCGCCAGCACCCGGGGGCAGTGCTGCAGCGCCCGGGTGGCAAGGACCTCGAAACCGGCGGCCTGCAGGGCCTGCAGCAGGGGCCCGCGGGCCAGGGTCACGCCCACCTGGTAAGGAACGATCCCCAGCCGTCGCAGCACCGCCAGCAGCGGTCCGTTGCGCAGGCCGATCAGCAGGTTGTCCGGATTGTCCAGGGTGAGGATCAGCCGGCCGCCAGGCCGCAGCACCCGGGCGATCTCGACGAGGGCCTCGGCGATCGACGTCGTCGTCTCGAAATGGTCGAGGGTCGAACCGGAGTACACCCCATCGAAGTGCCCCTCCGGAAACGGGAGCCTGCGGACATCGGCCTGGCGTGCCTCGAGGCCGGGATTGCGGGCCAGCGCCTCGGCCACGATCAGGGGCGACACATCGATGCCTGCCACCTGCAGACCCGCCCCGAGCAGCCCGGCTACCAGACCGCGGTGAGCCACCTCATCGAAGAGATCGGTTTTCAGCACGGTGGTGACCGCTGCATCGCTGCCGGAGGACAAGGCGGAGGATCCGAGCGGCAGCCAGGCGGCGATCAGTGCGAACTGCTGACGGTCGGTGAACTCGCGCCACAAGGAGCGGGGACCATCCCGCCAGCGGCGGCCGACGCCATCCCAGTAAGCGCTTCCGCGTCGCTCATCGTTGCCCGGGCTGGCTCCGAGGTCCATGACTGGCAGGATCGCTGTTGTGGCGGATCGCTGCCACACTGGGATATCTTCCAGCGCTTCGGCATCAACGCGAACGTGCGATCCCGGGGCCGTCTTGACCTGGAACGCGGCTGTCTGGTCCGGCTGGGCCGCGAGCTCCTCCGCGCCGGGTGGTGTCCGACCAGCCTGGGGTGGGGCCGGCGACTGTCGGAATGGCGACATGGGTTTCATCCGCTGTCGGCGGCCGTCTATTGACTGGAAGCCGGGACCCCCGGGCTGCATCCGGACCTCTAGTAGCTGCGCGATCTCGTCTGGGGCCACCACTCCTACCGCCTGAACGGCTTCTGGAATCCGATCCTCACCAACAAGCTGGTGATGGCAAGGGTTCTGGCCGCCAGGGGACGGCCCCATCCCCCGGTGCTCGGTGTCGTGGCCCAGGGCCGACGGATGGCGATCGATGCGGACCCGGAGCCTGAGAACCAGAACATCGCCCGCTGGATGGCGAATGGCTACACGCTGGTGTTCCGACCGCAATGGTCCGGTGGGGGCGAGGGGGTGTTCTTTCTCAGCCGTGACGATGAGGCGTGGCGGATCAACGGCCATTCCGCCACCCGTGCCGCGGGGCCTCAGCAAGGGGGGGGCGGAATCGGTTTGGCCAGAGGCACTGGCAGGAAGCGGATCCCCCTGGCTGGGCTTGAGGTCGGGGCGCCCGCTGCGCCAGGGCCCTCAGCCCCGGCCCGCCGCCAACCTGTCGCCATTGCCACCAAGGCAGGTGCCGACCAGAGCGGAAAATGGCTCCATTGCCACGCGCTGAGCCCAAAGGAATGACCACCCCCCTCGTCCCCGCCGAGCTGCTGCCCGCCTATCGCGCCGCCGCGGCCGAGCGCACAGCCCTGGGGGTGCCGGCCCTGCCCCTGACGGCAGCCCAGGCCCAGGCCCTCACCGAACTGCTGCAGCAGCCCCCCGCCGGCGAGGAGGACTTCCTGCTGGAGCTGCTGAGCGAGCGGATCCCGCCGGGGGTGGATGAGGCCGCCTACGTCAAGGCCACCTGGCTGAGCGCGATCGCCCAGGGCAGCGCCACCAGCCCCCTGCTGAGCCCGATCGCAGCGGTGCGGCTGCTGGCCACGATGATCGGCGGCTACAACGTCGCCGCCCTGATTGCCCTGCTGTCCAGCGCCGATTCCAGCATCGCCGCCGAGGCCGCCAGCGGCCTGAGCCGCACCCTGCTCGTCTACGACGCCTACAACGACGTGCTGGAGCTGGCCGCCACCAACCCCTGGGCCAGGCAGGTGGTGGACAGCTGGGCGACAGCCGAATGGTTCACCGCCAAACCCCAGCTGCCGGTTGAGATCACCGTGACGGTGTTCAAGGTGGAGGGTGAAACCAACACCGACGATCTCTCCCCCGCCACCCACGCCACCACCCGCCCCGACATCCCCCTGCACGCCAACGCGATGCTGGAAACGCGGCTGCCCGGCGGGCTTGAGCTGATCGCCGAACTCAAGCGCAAGGGCCATCCCGTCGCCTACGTGGGTGATGTCGTCGGCACCGGCAGCTCGCGCAAATCCGCCATCAACTCGGTGCTGTGGCACACCGGCACCGACATCCCCCATGTGCCCAACAAGCGCGGTGGCGGAGTGATTCTGGGCGGCAAGATCGCGCCGATCTTCTTCAACACGGCCGAGGATTCCGGTGCCCTGCCGATCGAATGCGATGTCAGCGCTCTCAACTCCGGCGATGTGATCACGATCCGCCCCTACGACGGCACGATCGAACGGGCCGCCGGCGAAGTGGCTGCCGGCGAGATCGTCGCCCACTTCGAGCTCAAACCCAGCACCATCACCGATGAAGTGCGCGCCGGCGGCCGCATCCCGCTGCTGATCGGCCGCTCGCTCACGGACAAGGTGCGCGCCCAGCTGGGCCTCCCCCCCAACGATCTGTTCATCCGCCCGGCCACCCCCGCCGACAGTGCCAGGGGCTTCACCCTGGCCCAGAAGATGGTGGGCAAGGCCTGCGGCCTGGCCGGCGTGCGCCCCGGCACCAGCTGCGAGCCGCTGATGACCACCGTCGGCTCCCAGGACACCACCGGGCCGATGACCCGCGATGAGATGAAGGAGCTGGCCTGCCTGGGCTTCTCGGCGGACCTGGTGATGCAGAGCTTCTGCCACACCGCCGCGTACCCGAAGCCGGTGGATCTGAAGACCCACGCCGAGCTGCCCGATTTCATCAGCTCCCGCGGCGGCGTCGCCCTGCGCCCCGGCGACGGCATCATCCACAGCTGGCTCAACCGCCTGCTGCTGCCCGACACGGTGGGCACCGGCGGCGACAGCCACACCCGCTTCCCCCTGGGCATCTCCTTCCCGGCCGGCTCGGGCCTGGTGGCCTTCGCCGCCGCGATCGGCGCCATGCCGCTCGACATGCCCGAATCGGTGCTGGTGAGATTTTCAGGTCAGCTGCAGCCGGGCATCACCCTGCGCGATGTGGTCAACGCCATCCCCTATGTGGCGATCCAGCAGGGCCTGCTGACGGTGGCCAAAGCCGGCAAGACAAACATCTTCTCGGGCCGGATCATGGAGATCGAAGGCCTCCCTGATCTCAAGCTAGAGCAGGCCTTTGAACTCACCGATGCCACGGCGGAGCGCTCCTGCGCCGGCAGCACGATCAAGCTCTCGATCGAGACGGTGAGCGAATACCTGCGCAGCAACGTGGCGCTGATGAAGAACATGATCGCCCGCGGCTACCAGGATGCCCGCACCCTGGCCCGCCGCATCAAGGAGATGGAGGCCTGGCTGGCCGATCCGGTGCTGCTGGAAGCCGACGCCGATGCCGACTACGCCGCCGTGATCGAGATCAACCTCGACGACCTCAAAGAGCCGATCCTGGCCTGTCCCAATGACCCCGACAACGTCAAGCTGCTCTCAGAGGTGGCCGGAGAACACATCGATGAGGTGTTCATCGGCTCCTGCATGACCAACATCGGCCACTACCGCGCCGCTGCCAAGGTGCTCGAAGACCAGGGTGCCAACACCGCCCAACTCTGGGTCTGCCCGCCCACCCGCATGGATGAGGAGATGCTGAAAGAGGAGGGCTACTACGCCATCTTCGAGGCCGCCGGCAGCCGCATGGAGATGCCCGGCTGCTCGCTCTGCATGGGCAATCAGGCCCGGGTGGAGGACAACACCACCGTGTTCTCGACCAGCACCCGCAACTTCAACAACCGCCTCGGCAATGGCGCTCAGGTGTATCTGGGCAGCGCCGAACTGGCGGCGGTCTGCGCCCAGCTCGGCCGCATCCCCTCCAAGGAGGAGTATCTGGCGATCGCCGCGGCCAGGATCGATCCGCTGGCCGATCAGCTCTACCGCTACCTCAACTTCGATCAGATCGAGGGCTTTGGGGATAGCGGCCGGGTGGTGAGCGCCGAAGAGGAGGCGAAGGTGCTGGCGGGGGTGTGAAGGCCCATCGGGGAGACTGCAGACTCACCCGACATCCTGATCAGCCATGCCAGCAGATCGATCCCCTGGGCGAAGAGGCGGCAGCGATGGAGCCCACCATCAACCAGCCATCAGCAATCTGTAGGCAGCATCCAGGCGCAGGAAGGCCTCGGCATCACCGCCCAGGTCGGGATGGTGGTTCTTGGCCAGCTGCCGGTAGGTGAGCTTGATCAGGGCCCGGCTGGCGCCGGCCTCCAGGCCCAGCAGCCGGAGCGCCTCACAGCGCGGATCGGGCGGCGGCGGCTTCGGCGTGGGCTCCCTGGAGGGCTCCCTGGAGGGCTCCCTGGAGGGCTCCCTGGAGGGCTCCCTGGAGGGCTCCCTGGAGGGGCCACTAGAGGGGCCACTGGAGGGGCCGCCGCTGGAGCTGTGGTTGGCGGTGCGGGTGCCCCGGCGCTGTTCCTGCCTGTCCAGCCGTCGCCGCAGCTCCGCCACCACCCGCCACGGTTCATCGCTCAGCCACTCGCTCGCCCGCGGGCCATAGAGGGCGAAGGCGGCACGCACCGCCCAACGGCAGCGGCTATGGGGGCCCCGCAGGGCAGCCGCCAGCTCGGTGCCGAGGCCGGCCTGTTGCCGATTGAGCTCCTCCTCCAGGCCGAGGGCGGGGTTCCAGGCCTGGGCGCGCAACTCCTCGACCAGGCCCCGCAGCCCCCCGGGCGGGCCGATCCGCAACCCCGACCAGCCGGGATGGCGGGCCATGGCCTGCCCCCAGCGCTCCACCAGCTGGGGGGTGATGGTGGGCGCGGCGCCGTTGGAGACCCGGCTGCCACCGTCCTGGGGGCGGGGCTGCCGCAACTGCCGCAACTGCTCCAGCTGCTGGCGCAGTTGGCGCACCTCCCGCTGCAGGGCCGCGTTCTCCGCCAGCAGGCCATCCAGGTTGGCGGTGACCGGCCGGCTGCCAGGAGCCGGCCGCCAGCGGCGGGGATCAAAACCCATCCGAACCGCCCCGAAGACCTGGTCGAGCCCATTGTGGTGGAGGCCCCCTGGTGGAGCCCCCCTGGCCGCCGCTCAGCTCGGCCGGAAGGACCCGGGGCCTGAGAAGCTGGAGGCTGAAACCGGTACCCCCTGAACCAGGAAACCCTGCTGTTTGAACCCTCCGTTCCCGAGGCCGGGGCGTTGCGGACCGTGCTGGCTTTCCCCAGCACCTACACCGTGGGGATCAC
>CALPMR020000056.1 GCA_943324725.2 Bordetella parapertussis
AGCCTTGATCTGGCCCGCTATGCCAGCAGCCTCGACGGCGTGATCGGCCTGGTCTTCTACCGGCCGGTGCCCAACCCGGATGGCCAACCGGATCGCTGAACGGATCACGGCAGTGGGCCTTGAAGGGATCGACGAACACCTGCAGCTGGGCAACGGCTTCAGCGGCCAGAACCCTTGTCAGAGCAGCGACGGCTGGCGATCATCGGTTGCCTTGCTCCCAGCCCATGGCATCAGACACGCCTCCTCCACCTCCCCCACCACCACCGCCTTCGCTCTCGCTGGAACCGGTGGCAACAGCATCAGCCGAAACGGAAGCCCGACCGATGCCGACGGAGGCCGAGATTCAGCGCATCCTGAGCAGCCAGCCCAAGGGTCTGGAGCCCCCATCCCCATTCCGGGGTTTCAGCCTGACGGCGATCGTGGGCTATCTCGCCGGTACGGCGATGGTGTTCACCGGCATCAGCAACCAGGGCAAAAGCGCCGACCAACCCAGCGCCCAGGCCATCCAGTTGGCCGGCGGTTTCACTGTGATCTGCCTGGCCTCGATCTGCCGTCACACCAAACGCTTGAGCAGCAGAGAGCAGACCTGAAGGCCAGCAGCCGACCCTCAGCGATCCAGAGCCAGCCAGTGACGCCCATCGCGGGCCGCCTTGTCCTGGCCGAGCTTGTGGCCGCAGGCAAAGCCGCTGAGACCGAGCAGCAGCACCAAAGGCTGGGCTCCCTGGTTGCTAAGGGACTTGACCATGCCCGGCTGAATCACCACAAAGGTGGCGGGGATGAACGCCAGCATCCCCAGGGTCGTGAGGCCGAAAATCGGCGGCATCAGGGTGCGGCGGCTGATCGCATGGGCCGCTAACACCGGCAGCCCCAGCAGGGGGATGGCGGCGCCGAAGGCCCAGAGCCAGCGACGGCGTTGGTCATCGGCGAGGCGCCAGTGAATGGCTCGTTGAATCGCAGCGCTCATCGGTGCCCCACCAGAGAGCTCCATGGTGCTGCCCATGGAGGGCTCACGGCCGACGCGGGGCGCCACGACGCTGGGCCAGCACCTCCTGCACCCGTCGCCAGGGCACACCGTGATAGGCCAGGGCCACCTGCAGATGGAACAGGATGTCGGCGGCTTCGCCAGCAATCTCAGCGGCGTTGTCGTCCTTGCAGGCCATCACGAACTCGGCTGACTCCTCGCCGATCTTCTTGAGGATGCGGTTATCGCCGCCCTCCAGCAGGCGGTTGGTGTAGCTGCCCGGCTCCGGCTGATCGCGGCGCCCCTCAATCACGCGAGACAGTTCGGTGCAGACATCCGCCGGCGGCGGCGGGGCGGTGGGGCCACCAGCGCTGGGCTCAGCGACCTCGCCACCACGGGGTTCGCCGCCCTCAGAGCTGGCCTCGCCGCCTGCTTCGCCAACGCCTTCGCCGTAAAAGCAGCTACGGGCCCCGGTGTGACAGGCCACATCCCCCTGCTGCTCGATCGTCAGCAGCAACACATCGGCATCGCAGTCGTAGCGCAGGCCGCGCAGCTTCTGGAGATGGCCGCTGCTGGCCCCCTTGTGCCACAGCTCCTGGCGGGAGCGGCTCCAGTAGTGCACCTCACCGCTGGCCAGGGTGCGCTCAAGGGCCTGGCGATTCATCCAGGCCACCATCAGCACCGCCCCATCCAGCCAGTCCTGGGCCACCGCCGGGATCAGCCCGGCCTCATTCCAGCGCAGGCCATCGATCCAAGCTTGGCTACTCAGCTTGAGGCCGCTCAGGCTGTCACTCACGGCATTGCCGGCCACTGGCGGAACGCTACCGAGGCGGCATTCGGCCTCCTGCCGGCCTCCGTCTACGGCCGCTGACGCCCCAAGGCCCAAGCCCATGCAGGCCGGCAGCAACCAGGCTCGGCTTCAGGCTGGGATGATGGCCCCAGTGCCATCCGCCATGTCCACACCAGCGGCCTACACCTGCAGCAAGACCTTCAACGGCTTCCCCTGCACCCATCGCCAGTGGCGCCATCCAGGCCATTGCCGTTTTGTGCACGGCTACAGCCGCAGTTTCCGCTTCTGGTTCCAGGCCAAAAGCCTCGATCAACACGGCTTCGTGGTGGATTTCTCCAGCCTGAAGCCACTGCAGCAGCGTCTGGCTGAGCAGTTCGACCACACCTTTCTGGCCAACGCCGACGATCCGCTGCTGGCCAGCTGGCAGAGCCTGCATGAGCAGGGTGCCCTCGACCTGCGGGTGATGACCAATGTGGGCATGGAGGCCAGCGCTGAACTGGTCTGGGGCTGGGCCAACGAGCTGCTACAGGGCCGCGAGGGTGGCCGCAGCTGCTGCTTCCGTGTCGAAGCGCGCGAAAACGAGAAGAACGCCGCCTGCTTCACGGCCATCCCCGCCTGGTTCAGCGGCGCCGCCGCAGGCGAAGTCGGCGATGGCTATCCCGACGACGCCTGGCCCGAACTCCCCTACCGCGAAACCTCCTACGACGAACCTGTCGACGCCTACGGCGACAGCGGCGAGCAGCAGGCGGACGGCCTAGGCCTCTGGGAGGCGCCCTGAGCTTGCGGCCATGAACCCCGCCCGCCTGGCCACGGCCTGGGCCCTGTTCCAGGGGCTGCTGATCGAGGCATTGCCGTTTCTGTTGATCGGGGTGCTGATCTCAGCTGCGGCCCGCTGGTTTGCGCCCGGGGGCCAGTGGTTGCAACGGCTGCCTTCCCATCCGGTGCTGGGGCCGCTGAGCGGCGCGGCCCTGGGCTTCGCCCTGCCGGCCTGCGAATGCGGCAACGTGCCCGTCGCCCGCCAGTTGCTGGTGGGGGGTGCGCCCCTGGGCGCGGCGCTGGGCTTTCTGTTTGCGGCGCCGGTGCTCAATCCAATCGTGCTGGCCAGCACCTGGGCCGCTTTTCCGAACCAGCCCTGGCTGCTGCTGGCCCGCCCGCTCGGCGCCGTGCTGGTGGCCGTGGGCCTGGCCCTGCTGCTGCGCCTGGTGCCCGAAGCCGAACTGCTGCAGGGCGATCTGCTGGCGGAGCGGCGGCTGGCCCTGCCCCTGAGCGAAGTGAGCCTGCTCGAGCGCCGCGGTGGCGTGCTGGGTCGCGGTGGACTCGCTGGGGGAGGACTGAGTGGCGGGGCACTGACGGCAGCCGCCAGACCGCCGCGCCGCCCCTCGCTGGCGGAGCTGTTCCGGCACGGCGGCCAGGAATTTCTGAATCTGGCCCTGCTGCTGGTGCTGGGCTGCCTGCTGGCCGCCCTGGTGCAGACCTTCGTGCCCCGCACCTGGCTGCTGACGGTGGGCGGCGCCCCTACCCTGTCGATTCTGGCGCTGATGCTGCTGGCGCTGGTGGTGTCGGTGTGCTCGAGCGTCGACGCCTTCCTGGCCCTGAGCTTCGCCGCCCAGGTGACCCCCGGCGCCCTGCTGGCCTTCCTGCTGCTGGGGCCGGTGATCGACCTCAAACTGGTGGGCTTGCTGGGGCTACTGCTGCGGCCGCGGGGCCTGCTGCTGACGATCGCCGGCGCCGGCCTGCTGGTGCTGCTGATCGGCCAATGGATCAACCTCTGGCGCCTGTGAAACCGACCCCTGGGCGCCCTTCGCTGCCACAACGGGCCGCCCTGCAGCGGGGCCTGCTGCTGGCCCTCTGGGCCCTGGTGCTGTTGCGCAGCAGCGCCGATGGCCGCCTCGATCTGCTGCTGCGTGCCGCCTTCCATCCGCTCGTTGCCCTGGCGGGCCTGCTGCTGCTGGCGCTGGCCCTGGTGCAGCTGCGGCTGGGCCTGGTCGATGCCGCCGCCGCCGCTGAACGGGCCAGCCGCCGCCAGGGGCTGGTGCTGCTGGTCACCGCCGCCCTCAGCCTGGCGGTGGTGGCCCTGCCGCCGGCCCCCTCCTTCGCCGATCTGGCCGCCCAGCGCCCCGGCGACGACACCGCCCAGGAGGACCTGAGCTTCGTGCTGCCGCCGGCCCAGCGCAGCCTCACCGACTGGGTACGACTGCTGCGCAGCCAACCGGATCCGGACCTGTTCGCGGGAGATCCGGTGCGGATCAGCGGTTTCGTGCTGCCGATGGCCGGCGGACCGCCCCAGATCGCCCGGCTGCTGGTGCGCTGCTGCCTGGCCGATGCGGCGCCGGTGGGGCTGCCGGTGCGTTGGCCCGGCCCGCCGCCGCCGCCGGACCAGTGGCTGCGACTGGAGGGTCGGATGGCGGTGACCAGCGGTGCCGACGGCAGACAGCTGGTGGTGCTCCCCAGCCGCATCGAGCTGATCGCCCGGCCGGCCCGGCCCCTGGAGCCGTGAGCCTCCCGCGCCGCCGGCCCCGAGTGGCGTTGGCTCTGGCCCTCGGTGTGCCCACCCTGCTGGCCCTGATCCAGCAACAGGCCCTGCAGCGGCAGCCGCCCCACCTGCAGCGCCTGATCAACGCCGCCGCCAGCTCGGGGCCGGCGGCATTGCAGGCCCGCTTCAGCCGGCCGATGGACAGCGCCAGCCTGCAGAGCGCCAGTGCCCTGCAGCCGGACCTGAGCCATCGCTGGCTGGGTTCCAGCAACGCGCTGCTGCTGGCTCTGACCGCGGGCCAGCGGCTGGAGCAGCCGCTGCAGCTGCGGCTGGCGGGCCGCGACCGACGCGGCCTGGCCCTGCAGCCCCGTCTCTGGCACTGGGATCCCAGGCCCCGGGTGCTGGCGGTGGTGCCCGTCGCCGGCGGCGAGCAACTGCAGCTGCGCGAGCACGATGGCTCCTGGCAACCGCTGTCGCCGATCTGGCCGCGTATTCCTGTGCTCGAGCCCCTCGGCGACGGCTCCGGGGTGGCCCTCGCCAGCCAGGACGCGCTCGGGGCCTACCACCTGGTTCGGATCCCCCTGCAGCAGCGCAATCTCGTCGCCAGCCCCCAGCGCCTGGGGCCGGTGCGGGCCGCTGCACCCCAGGCCCTCGACGGCCGTGCGCTGATGTTCGCCCACCTCAGCAGCAACCGCCGCGGCGATCTGCTGGTGCAGAGCAGCAGCAGCGAAGGCAGTGAAAGCCGTGCCCGGCTGTGGCGAGCCCAGGGGGGAAGCCAGGTGCTGGCACTGGCCGCCAGCGGGCCGATGCGCCTGCTGCCGGAAGGGGATGCCGTCGTGGTGCCTGGCCCTGAGGCGCTCAGCCTGCAGGCCTTGCCGCCCCGGCCGCCACGCCGGCAGACCCTGCCGGGCAACCGCGATCTCAGCGCCTTCTGCCCCCGCTCCGGCCGCGCCCTGCTGCTGCGCCACTGGCCCGACTACCGCCGCTCGCTGGAGCTGGTGGAGCCGGGGCAGGCCCCCCGCCAGCTCTGGATCGGCAGCGAAGCCCTGGTGGCCAGCGCCTGCGCCGGCGGCGGCGAGCGGATCTGGGCCCTGCTGATCGATGGCACCGGCCAGCCGGAGCTGACCCTGCTGGCCCTCGACCGCCGCGGCAAGCTGCTGCGCCGCCAGCGCCTGACGGGCTGGGAACTGGAGCCCGGCACCGGCCTCAGTTTTGATCCCAGTGGCGATCGGCTGCTGGTCGCCCTGCGACGCCTCGGCCCGATCGAGCGGCCGCCAGCGCCGGCCCAGGCGGTGTTGATCGATGCCCGCAGCCTGCAGCTTCAGCCCCTGCCGCGCCAGGTTCGCCAGGTGGTCTGGCTGCCGGCGGGGTAGAACCGGACAGCGAAATGTCGCCATGTCCCTGAGCGCCGATCCACGCCTGACCGCTCGCCAGGAGCTACTGCTGGCGGAGCTGCGTGCCGCCGAGCAGGAACTCTCAGGGCAGGAGCTGCATGCCCGCCTGCGGGGCGGAGCTGGAGCCATGGGTCTGGCCACGGTCTACCGCCATCTGCGCCAACTGCAGCAGAAGGGTCTGGTGCGCTGCCGCCATCTGCCCAGTGGCGAAGCCCTGTTCGCCCCCAGCGAGCGCGACGAGCACCACCTCACCTGCGTCGACTGCGGCAGCACCCTGCAGCTCTCCCACTGTCCGGTGCACGACCTGCAGCTCCACGCCGCCGACCTGAGCGGCTTCCTGCCCCTGTTCCACACCCTGGAGTTCTTCGGCCTCTGCAGCGACTGCCGCGACCGGCAGGCGAGCCAGTGCGAACCATGAGTCGGAGCGATGCGGCCAGCACCAGCTGCTGCCCCCTGGAACCGTGGCTCCGCCGGCCTTCAACGCCCGGCTGGCTGTCGCTGTTGAGGCGGCCAGCGCTGTTGAGCTGGCTATCTGCTTGGAGCGGGCTGTCTTCGTTGAGCGGACTGTCTTCGTTGAGCGGGCTGTCTTCGTTGAGCCGGCGGTCGCGGTGGCGGGCAGGCCTGCTCGCCCTGACGCTGCTGGTGGTGCTGGCGGGCTCCGGCATGCCAGCAGCCAGGGCCGCCGGCTCCACAGGCCCCGCTGGCCTGTCCACGCCTGCAACCAACCCAGCGAGCGCCAGCCCCCACACCGGCGACAGCAGCGGCGGCGAGGCCGGCAGCTTCCAGCTGGGCAAGGTGAAGATTCTGGGGGTTCCGGTGCTGACGGTCGCTTCGCCCACGGTGGTGGGAGCTGGCCAGGGGCCCGATGCCACCACCCGGGCCCAGGTCATCGAGGGCAACCTGACCCTGCTCTACAGGGAGCACCTGATCTGCAGCAGCGGTGAATCCCTGGCCGAAGCCTTCCTGGAGTTGGGCTTCCTGCATGGTCGGCAGCGGGCCTGCGAGGCCACCAACAGCGCGCTGCTGGGTGAGCCGGCGGCCCTGCGGGTGGAGGTGCTGAAAGAGGCCGGCAAGCCCGATCGGCTCGTGGCGCGGCTGCCCGGGCGGGCCGAGCCCCTGCCCCTGCTCAGTGTCACCGCTGAGGATGTCCGCCTCAACGGCATCGATGCCGACCAACTGGCCGAGCGCTGGCGCAGCCTGCTGGAGCGGCGGCTGCGCTTTGCCCGTCAGCTGATGCGGCCGGAGAGCCTGCAGCGACGGCTCGACCTGGTGATCAAGGCGGAGCTGGGGCTGGGCGTCGCGATCGCGCTGGTGCTGCTGCTCTGGCGCCGCTGCCGCCTTGGCCTGCTGCGGCTGGAAGAGCGCTCGGCGATACCCATCCGCACGCACCGCCGCAGCCTCAGGCTGCAGGCCCTGCAAGGGCTCTGCCGCGCCTTGATGGCGATCGTGCTGACCCTGATCTTCGCCATGGCCGGGGTGGCCCTGTTCGCCATTCCAGGCCAGGTGCCCCGTGCCCTCGACCTGCTGCTGCAGCCCTGGGGCATCGCCGCCAAGCTGCTGCTCGGCTGGTGCGTGGCCAGGGCCCTGCGAGCTCTGATGGAGCTGTTGTTGCGGCAGTGGGCGAGCAACGTCAATGTGCCGCAGCAATGGCGCGCCCGCCGCGATCAACGCTTTCTCAGCCTCAGGCTGGTGTTCCGGCGCCTGATTGATCTGCTGGCCCTGAGCCTTGTCGGGCTGTGGATCCTCAGCGAACTGCCGGGGGTGGCCGAGCTCTCGGGCAACGCCCTGCTGGCCAGTGGTGCCCTGCTCGGCGCCCTGGCGATCGTGTTCCAGGGACTGCTGCGGGATTTCGTCTCCGGGCTGGTGCTGCTGTTCGACGATCGCTATGCCATCGGCGACAGCGTCGAGATTCAGGGCTTCAGCGGCACGGTGGTGGATGTGGGGGTGCTCAGCACCGAGCTGCGCTGCCTCGATCAACGGGTGGTGGTGCTGCAGAACAGCGATTGCGGCCGGGTGGTGAACCACACCAAATTGCGCTCCGGGGTGGAACTGCAGCTGGTGCTCTCCCACAGCGTCCGCCAGCTTGCCGACGTCCTGGCCCTGCTGGCGGCGGAGGCGGCCCGGTTCGGCGCTGATCCCAGCTGGGGCAGGCTGCTGCTCGAACCGCCGCAGCTGCGGGGCATCACGGCCGTGAGCCCTGAAGGCATCACGGTCAGCCTGCTGCTGATCTGCCAGAGCGGCCAGCAGAACGCCGCCGCAGCTGCCCTGTTGGCCCAGCTGCTGCAACGGCTGCAGGAGCGGGCCATCCCCCTGGCGGACCGCAACAGCTGCCCCACGCTGGCGATCGCTTCGTCCACCACACCGTCAGGCGCGACAGAGACCTGAGCAGCACGGGGGCCGCCCGCTCGAGCAGCCGCCACGAGCAGCCGCCATGCTGACGATCCGTGCCCGGAAGGGAGGAGCGGCATGGGTGTCAGGCCAGGGCGCTGACGTCGATTCGCTTGTGCACGCCATCGGGCAGGTTGCGCGAGACGGGGCAGAGCAGCATTCGCTCCTGGATGGAGGCGATGACCCCGGCATCGACGAGCTGGCGCTCCTCAGGACTGGCGCTGGCATCGAGTCGGATCCGGAAATCCCCCTCGACGGCGCTCACCAGCCAGTCACGGCTGGTTGTGACCACAAGGTCGGCCTCCACCTGTTGCAGGGGAATGTGTCGTTCCAGAGCATGGGCCACCAGATGGAAGTGCTGGCAGAGCAGCAGCGAGATCAGGTAGAGACGGAAGCCGGGCATCGTCAGGCTGGGCTGCTGGGCTTCCCACACACCTGACGCCTTGAGCAACTCCAGCACCAGATCTGTGGTGGTGCGCTCGGGTGGGGTGTGATGGCTGCGTAGCCGCAAGCAGAAGGTGCGCGTATTCATGGCTAGTTCAGGTTGGCTGAGGAGGACGATGGCGTCAGGCTGGCCGCGCTCCGCGGGGTCCTACCGGGTTGCGAAACCGGCTGCGGCGCTGGGGTGCGTTGAGCCCGGCCGAACGGCACCCAGCGGCAACGGATCGTGGCGAAGCGGGTGGAGGCGATGGCGATTCAGCCAGGCCGAAGCGCGTTACCCCTGGCGGCATCCAAGGGAGCTGCCGCGAGCTCGCAGGGTTCGAGACGCGGATGACGGGCTGGTGTTGGCGCCGCCAGGCCTCAGAGCCGCTGAGCAGGGCCGAAACGAGCAGCAGCGCTGAAAATCCCTGGCGCAGTCGCTGTTCACTCAGGTGGGGCCCGAGACGTTGTCCCAGCGTTCCGCCCACCACGCCGCCGAGGGCCAGCGGCAACACCAGGGGGATGCTGGCTGTCGGCCAGTGACCGACCGCCAGCAGAGCCACCACGGCATTGACGGCGATCAGCAGCAGGCTGGTGCCACTGGCCAGCGGCATCGGCAGGCCGGCCAGCAGCACCAGGGCCGGCACGATCGCGAAGCCGCCGCCGACGCCGGCGATGCCGGTGAGCAGGCCCACCAGCACTCCCTGCAAGGCCAGCAGCACGGTCCAACCAGCGCCATGGCTCGGCCGGCCTGGGGGCTGGCCCCCGGGCCGGGAGGGCTGCTTTGCCGGCTGGCGGCGGCGAGTCAGCAGCCAGGAGGCGAACAGGGCGGCGATCGTGAACACCCCAAGCTGCACCGGTTCGGGGATCAGGCCGGCCTTGACCCAGCTGCCGCCGATCCAGCTGCCGGCCAGGGCGGGCAAACCGAGGATCAGGGCCGGCCTGGGGGCGAACTGGCCGCGGCGCAGATAGGGCCCCAGGTTGCCCAGGGCCAGCAGCATCACCACCAGCAGCGACAGGGGCACGGCTTCGCGGGTGCTCAGGCCGGCACCCGTCACCAGCAGGGGCAGCAGCAGGATCGAGCCGCCGGCACCGAGCACCGACAACAGAAAACCGATCAGGCCACCGCCGCTGGCCAGCAGCAGCAGACTCGCTGCCGGCATCAGCTGGACACCCGGTTCCAGGGCATCAGCGCCAGCAGCCGGGCCATGCCGCAGAAGCCGCTGATGCCGGCAAACACCAGTCCCGCTCCGACGAACCAGCTGAGCAGGATCCAGGCGGGGGCCACCACTTGGCTGAGGATCAGGCCCAGCAGCACCAGCGAACCGGCGCTGATCTGCACCTGGCGCATCAGCGGCAAGGGGGCGTTGCTGAGTTTGCGCACCGGCATCCCCGCCTGCTGCCAGGCGGGGATGCCGCCCGCCAGATCGACCAGCGAATGCGGATGGCCGCTCTGCAGCAAACGCTCCACTCCCTGACGGCTGCGGTTGCCGCTCTGGCAGATCAGCACCAGGGGCCCCTGGGGCAGGTCGGCCTGGGGCAGCCGCGCCAACGGCACGTTGAGACTGCCGGCGATGTGGCCGGAGGCGTACTCCATCGGTTCGCGCACATCGATCACGGTGACCCGGTTGAGCGCCAGCTGGTCAGCCAGCTCCTGGGCGGAAAGGCTGTGGGGCGTGGTGGTCATGGCAGCCAGGGGGGCGACGAGGTTGGTCATGGGGGTGGGGGAGTGTTGGCTGTGGCGGGGTCAGCCAGGTGTCCTGCCGCTCAGGGGGTAGCCCTCATCGCTCCAGCGGCTGAGACCGCCGTGCAGGTTGGCCACCTGCCGGTGGCCCGCCTTGAGCAGCTGCTGGGTGGCCAGGGCGGAGCGGCTGCCGGAATGGCAGACCACCACCAGCGGCTGCTCGGCGGCGATCTCCTCGCGGCGGGCCTCCAGTTCCGGCAGGGGGATCAGCAGCGACCCGGCGATGCGGCCATCGGGCCCGGTCACCTCCTCGAGGGAGCGCACGTCGAGGATGGTGAGCTCGCCCAGGTGTTCGGCCACCCAGCTGGGAGGGAGCTCCGGCAGGCCGGCGTAGCTGCGCACCACCGGCGCCCAGGCGGAGCTGGCTTCGGCATGCCGGGGTTTGCCGGAGCGCATGTTGCCGGGCAGAGCCTCGGCGATCCGGCCCGGGTGGGGCAGCTTCATGTTCTCCATATGGCCGACGAAATCCCGTTCGGTGGCGGCGCCACCGAGGCGGGCGTTGAACAGCTTCTCCTCCGCCACCGAGGTGACGCCGCGGCCGGTGTAGTCGTGGCCGGGATAGAGCAGGCAGGCGTCCGGCAGGCTGAAGATCTGCTGGTTGATCGAGCTCCAGAGGCTGTGGGCGTTGCCCTGCTGGAAGTCGCAGCGACCGCAGCCGCGCACCAGCAGGGCGTCGCCGGTGAAGGCCATGCTGCGGTCATCGAGCACAAAGCTGATGCAGCCATCGGTGTGGCCGGGTGTGCTGCGCACCTCCACAAAGCGCTCGCCGAAGGCCAGCCGCTCGCCGTGGTGCAGCGGCAGGGTCACGTTCTCGGCGCCGGCCGCCGCCGCCAGGCCGATGGCACAGCCGGTGGCCTGATGCAGCAGCCAGCTGCCGGTCACATGGTCGGCATGGGCATGGGTGTCGAGCGAGGCCACCAGCTCCAGGCCCAGTTCACGGATCAACGAGAGATCGCGCTGGTGCTGCTCGAACACCGAATCGATCAGCACGGCCCGGCGACTGGCCACATCGGCCAGCAGGTAGGTGAAGGTGCCGGTCTCGGCATCGAACAGCTGGCGGAACAGCAGGGAGGCGCCACCGGCAGCAGCGGCCAGGGAGAGCAGGGGAGCCTGAGCAACGATCATCGGCCTGAAATCACAGACTGCTATGACGATACCCGCATAAAGGGCGAAAACGCAAGGTGGTGGCTCGGGGTCCCTGCGGCGGCGGGACATTGGTCGCAGGGCCCTCGCCGCTCAGCCGTCGTCGCAGAGCGGAGAGCCAGTGACGGATCAGCTCGCAGACCCCGCTCCGCTCAGGCTGCTGAAGGCTCAGCACGGACGCCGAGCCCTCGCCCCAGCACCTGGGCCACGGCGCTGAGGCCCTGCATGGCGACCCGATCAGGCCGGCTGGACGTAACGGCCATCCCAGAACTGGCGGGCCTGAATCAGCGGGTCCGGTGCATAATGCGTTTATCGTCATACAGCATGACCATGGCTGTCGCCGGCTCCATGCCTTCCCCCCAGCTGCTGGAGGAATACAGCCAGTTCTTCCGCCTGCTCAGTGAGCCGGCCCGGCTGCAGTTGCTCTGCCAGCTCAAGGCCGGTCCGATGGATGTGGCCGCCCTGATCGAGGCCACCGGCTTTTCCCAGTCGCACATCAGCCGCCAGCTCGGCCAGCTGCAGCGGGCCGACCTGGTGCGCTGCGAACGCGATGGCGTGCGCACGATCTGGAGTGCCGACAGCGAGCTGGTCGACGATCTCTGCACCCTGGTGCAGACCCGTCTGAGGCAGCGGCTGGAGGCCCAGCTCCAACAGCTGCAGTCGGCCTGAAGAGGGCTGCGGTGCGCCGTTGCCGAGCACAGCGCTCCCCCCGGCGGCGCCAGCCCTGCCGGGGGAGCTGATCGCTGCAGCCAGAGGATCAACAGCTGCCGGCAGGCCCCACAGGCTCGACGCTGCCGCCGCTGGGTTCGCGGTAATCGAGCCGCAGAAAGTGGATCAGCGGCGCGAACGGCTTCAGGCAAGCCCCTTCATGGGGCAATCCCTTGATCATCCGGTTCCAGTAGAGCCAGGGGAGCAGACGCGTTTTCATCAGCCACTGGCTCCAGCGCTCTTTGGTGGGATCGACCAGAAACGAGCTGATCGGCTTCTGGCTGTAGTCGAACTCCGCCATCACCACGCTGCCATAGCCGGTGATCAGCGGGCAGACGGTATAGCCGTCGTAGTGCGCCATCAGAGGCAGGCCCTCCAGAAAGGCCAGCACATTGGCCGCCGTCACCGGTGCCGCGCCGCGGGCGGCTCCAGCCGTTCTGGAGGTTGGCAATCCAGACACATCACCAAGGGCAAAGACATTGGCAAAGCGGGGATGCTGGGTCGTCAGCCTGTCGGCGGCCACCCAGCCACCAGGATCGTCGCCGGCCAGCGGACTCGCCTGCACCACCTCAGGTGCCGTCATCGGTGGCACGGCATGAAGCATG
>CALPMR020000057.1 GCA_943324725.2 Bordetella parapertussis
GCCAGGGAGATATGGGCCCAGCGCCAGTCGCCATCGCGGTGCTTCAGCCGGGTACTGGCTTCCGCCCGCCTGCCGGTGGCCGCAGCCACCACCAGGGCCTGCAAGGCGGCGGGATCGCCTGGGGGGGCGAGTTGATCGAGGGACTGATTGCGAAGCTCTTCAGGGTGCCAGCCCAGCAGGGCTTCAATCGAATCCGAGATCCAGTCCAGTCGGTCGCCGACGAGATGGAACAGCACATCGCAGGTACTCTCGAGCAGCAGCTTGGGGATTTCTGGCACCCAAGACTGGGACAAGCACTCATCGAGCCGAAGCGATTGATTCAATAGATTGGTGCTACGGGTGCTTGCCATATTTCATCATGCTGCTTCTGAAAAGCCGATGTTGATTGTGATGCATATTTGCCTATTTCTTGGCCGGCTTCATTGGCGCCATGCCGGTTGGTTCATCCTTGGCCTGATTTGATTGCTCGTTGCTGCTGATCATGGCTGCGCCTTGCGCCTTCCGTCGTGGGGGTGATGCTGGCTTGAGCATCGGGGTGATGGGGTGGGCTGCTGGTTCAGGGATTACGGACTTAATCTGACTTCACTGGTATTTTATTGTCAGGCAGAGTCAGCGTTGATGTCTGGTGGACTCCCGGGTGCGGAAATAGCCTTGATGGCTGTTGCAGGAGGAGGTATCTGAGGGCATTGTTGTTTTTCTAAGCTTGCTTCACTGACCTTCATGGATCAGAGTCCTGCTCGATCCTGCTGAGCCCGAAAGGTTGCTGTCGGTGGGCCGTCAGGTTCGATTTGGTCGCTGTTCTGGTGCTATTCAATGCCGCATTGTGATTGATCTTTTGCTTATTTCTCAGGCGTTTGCTTTGATCTGCCGCTGGTTGCTCGTTTCGCCCAGCTCAGACCTCGGCGATCAGGCGCCTGCCGAGCCAGGTGCGGGCCGGCTGCCGTTAACTATTCGTTTGTTCATCAGTGCGGATTCGTCGCCTGTCCGTCAGGCTGTCAGGCATCACTGGGCAGGCCCGGGCATGTTTCCTGTTGATCAAACCGCCAGTGCGGCCACTGCTGCTGCGGCCACTGCTGCTGCTACAGCTGCTGCGGCTACAGCGGTTCAGGCCCCTGAGCGTCACCGTTGGATCCGGGTCGGTACCTCCATCGACCACGATCCCGAGCGGGCTGTCCAGGAGGCCCTGGCTCCGGTTCTGGCGATGGGGTCTCCCCGGCTGGCGATCATTTTCTGCTCTCCCGCCCACGATCTGGCCGCCATTTCCCGCCGGGTCAAGCAGGCCCTGGGCGATGGCGATGTGATCGGCTGTTCCACCGCCGGTGAGCTGATCCGCGACCATGCGCTTTCGGGTGGCCTGCTGATCTGGGCCCTGGGCGGCGAGGGTTTTGCGGTCACCACCGGCTTTGGTCAGGGTGATGCCCAGAAGGGGCTGCGCGACGCCGCCTTTGAGGCAGCCCAGTGCATTGAGCAACTTGAACGCAAGCAGCACACGATTCTGTTCCTATTGGCCGACGGCCTCTGCGGCGATCAGATGGAGGTGGTGCGTGGCGCCTACGATGCCTGCGGAGCTCAGGTGCCATTGATGGGCGGCTGCGCCGGGGATGACATGGCTCTGCAATCCACCCGCCAGATTCACGAGGGTGATCTGTTGACCAATGCCGTCGTGGCGGCGGCGATCACCTCTGACTCGCCGATGGCCATCGGCATCGCCCACGGCTGGGAGCCCCTCAGTGAGCCGATGCTGGTCACCGGCAGCCGCGGCACCACCCTGGCCAGCCTCGACGACAGGCCCGCTCTCGACGTCTACCTTGACGCCTACGACGCCCCTGAGCACGTTCGCCTGGATCCAACAGCCTTTTTCTCCTTTGCTCACACGCGGCCGATTGGTATCGCTCGTCGTAATCGTACTGAAATTCGATATGTTTATGGTGCAGATTACGAGAAACGTACTCTGACGATCTTTGCCGAAGTGCCCCAGGGGGCAATGGCCTACCTCATGAAGGGGAGCTGTCATTCGGTGCTGGAGGCCACCGCTGAAGTCTGTGCTCTGGCCGAGAAGTCACTGGATGGGATGCCGGCTCGCGGCTTCATGTTGCTGGAGTGTGTGGCTCGTAAATCTCTGCTTGATCAGGCGGGTCTGTTGGATGAAAGTCTGCGGCTGCCCACGATCAAGGAGGGGGTGTCGGTTGGCGGCTTCTACACCTACGGCGAGATTGCCCGCACCGAGGGTTCCGGCGGTCTGCACAACCAGACGGTGGTGGCCCTGGCGCTTGCATGAGTTCGGCGCCCTGGTCGCTGCATCTGCTGTCGGAAGTTCTGGCCGCCTTCACGCTGGAGAGCCCCACGGCGTTGCGCGATGTGGTGAGTCGGGTCGGGGAGTCGGTGGATGCCGAAGTGATCGCCATTTTTCAGGGTGGTGAGTTTGAACTCTGCAGTGGCCTGAACAGGCAGGAGAAGCCAGCGCTCCAGGCGATCGCCGCCACGGCCGATACAGAGCTGCGGCTGGAGGGCGGCCTGCTGCACCTCTTCTGGGCCCCGCTGAACAACGGGGAGCTGCTGGTTGTCGGGCGCTTTCGCGAAGGTTTTGACCTTGAGGAGCGGGCCCTGCTGCGAGGGATGGGTCGTTGCATCCAGCTCAGCACCCAGGTGCTGGCGGCGGTGAAGGCTGAGCAGGAGGCGCTGCGGGCTGAACAGGTCGCCAAGGAGCGGGCGATTCATGAGGCCACCTGCGATCACCTGACCGGCTTGCCCAATCGGCGGCTGTTGCTGGCTCATCTGGCGGCCAGGCTGGCCGCGCCGGCTCCGGTCGATTGCCATACGGCGGTGTTGTTCATTGATCTCGATCGCTTCAAGCAGATCAACGATCTGCACGGCCATCCCGCTGGCGACGAGGTGCTGCGCCAGGTGGGTCAACGCCTCAGCGCCCTGGTGCGGGGTGGGGATCTGGTGGGCCGCATCTCCGGTGATGAGTTCGTGGTGGTGGCGGAGGTGCGGGAACAGGCCGATGCCCTGTCCCTGGCCGACCGCATCCTCGAGCAGCTGCAGCTGCCGCTGCAGGTGCAGGGGCGAGCCTTGCCGTCTTCGGGTTCGATCGGCATCGCCATTGCCGAGGCCGGCGATGACCCTGAGACGCTGCTGGCCAATGCGGATCTGGCGATGTACAGCGTCAAGCAGCGGGGATCGGGTCGCTTTGCCTGCTTCGATGCCAGCCTGCGCGAGCAGTTGCAGGAAAGGGCCCGCATTGAGGAGGAGTTGCGAGCTGGGCTGGCGGCGGGCCAGATCAGGGCCTGGTTCCAGCCGATCATCTCGACTGTCCATGGCACGGTGGTGGGTTTCGAGGCCCTGGCCCGCTGGCAGCATCCGCAGCGAGGGGTGCTGGCGCCGGCCGTGTTCATCACCATCGCCGAGGAGGCGGGGCTGCTGCGGGAGCTCGATGCCGCCGTGCTCAAAGATGCCTGCCTGCAGATCGGTGGCTGGAGCGGGGCTCGCGATGGCCTGCTGCCCCGTCTGTCGGTGAATATCTCGGCCACCAGCCTGGCGGACCCCTTGCTGTCGCAGCGGGTGCGAGAGGTGCTCGCCAGTTCGGATTTTCCCGGCGATCAGTTGTTTCTGGAGATCACCGAAACCACCCTGGTGGAGGATGTGGCCTCGGCCTTCACCAATATCGCCGAACTCAAGACCCTAGGTATTCGGCTGGCGGTTGATGATTTTGGGACGGGTTATTCATCCCTTCGCTATCTGAGGCGATTTCCCGTTGGTATTCTCAAGATCGACCGCAGCTTCGTCGATGGTCTGGGCCACGATCAGGAGGACGAGGTGATCGTTGAGACGGTGATACGCATGGCCCGTTCTCTGGGGATCGAGGTGGTGGCTGAGGGTGTGGAGACGGTTGATCAGGCCGAAATTCTGGGGCGGCTCGGCTGTCACTATCTGCAGGGATTTTTGTATGGTCGCCCGACCGATGCTGCCAGCAGCGCTGAGCTGTATGAGGAGTCCTTGGTGGGGCTTATCAGGTTGGGCGTTCATGTCGCTTGAGAGTTGGTGTTGCCTTGGCCTGAAGGGCAACATCTCGATGCCGCTGAGTCAATAATGCCCATCGGAATTTTATCGACACTCCGCCCTGCTCCCGGCACGGCTTGCGGTGGCTGATGCTTTGATCGGGCCCTGATCTGTTGATGGTGTTATGCCGGCACTCTCCAGCCTGGGTGGGGCTGGTGCCTTCCGCTGTTGCCATCGGCACGGGCTTGCCCTTGGGCTTATTCCTTGGCCTGAGCCTGGCTGGAGAAGTAGATCCTTGCAGGACAGTCCTGGCAGATCTGGCTGAGGAGCTGCTCCTGGGAGAGGTTCGCGTGCAGGCGATGCAGGTGCGAAGCGCAGACGCGCTTGACGCTTTGGCCCGAGTTCTTCACCGCCACTTCAATCAGTGAGGGTTCGAGAGCTTGTGTGGCGTTCCGATAGGTGCCGCCAGGCCAGATGGGCTGGTGGTTGGTCATCTTGGTCTCCTCCATGTGGTTGGCCATGATTGGGTTGAGGGTGATTGCGAGATTTTGCTGATGGGATTGTTTGCTTTGAGATTCTGATCGGAAATTATGAATGGAGTGTTGCCTTGAGCGGCTCTCTGCTGTTGTCTGTTGAGGGCGTTCCTGGTTGAGGAGCCTGGCGGTTGGGTTGTCGTGTCAACAGCGAATTGATGTTGGCCATGGAGGCTCTCGGTTGTTGCCGCCTTGCCCCGCGGCTGGCTGCCATCGCCTTGGCTTCCGCCATGGCTTACCCGGACGGCTTGCTCCTGCGAGCTGGGTTTGACGTCAGGCTTTGATCACTGGATTTTCATCCTAGGTATTGTTGCTGAGCGTGCGACTTTGCTGGCTGTCTTTGCCACAGTATGGCAAGGAGATTCGCCGGTATTTGTTGCTGCTTCATGGAAAGCAAGCTGGTGCCAGGGCTTGCTTCTGGCACTGCTGATTGATTCTGCAAGGATGCCGGCAATCCGCGCCAGATTTGCCGATTGCACCCTCCCCAGCTGGGGGTGGCTTGACTGGGAATCTCCCTGCGCTCGCCCGGTCGCCGCTGTCAGAGTGGCTGGATGGCAAGAGATGGCTGAAAACCCACGTCTCCTGCTCGGATCCCATCCGATTCCCGCCCTCCATGAAGCCCCTGGCAATTTTCCTGTCCGCCGCCGCCGCGCTGGCGATGGCCCCAGTGCGAGTCGGCGCCATGGACATGACCATGCCCATGACCACCCCCATGAGCGCGGACCAGGCCTGCGCCCGTTTCGCCTCCAGGCTTCAGGCTGCCGTCGCAGCCGGCAACATCGCCCAGGCCCAGACGATGTACAGCGAGGGCAATCAGCTCATCGCCAGCCATTTCAATGGTGCCACCTGTCCAAACGTGAAAGCCCCATGACGATCTCCAGGTTCTTCCGCCGGCTTGCCCCTGCTGGGCTGGCTTTGCTCTGCCTGCCTCTGGTGCCCCTGGGTGCTGAGGCTCGCCCCAATCCAGGCGGGATCGGCGGCCCCGCTTCAGGCCTCGGCGTCGCACCCGGTGCGGGCGTGGGCCGGGCTGGCGTTGGTGTGGGCAGGCCCGGTGTTGGTTACGGCGGCGTCGGTGGTCCCTATTCCGGCGCCGGCGTGCGCCCCGGGGCCGGCTGGGGCGCTCCAGGCCCTGGCCTGACCCGGGCCCCGGCCGCGGCCTATGGCGCCGCCGTCTATCACCCCGCCTGGAATGGCAGCGGCTACTGGGCAGCTCGCCCCTGGGGCTACGGCTGGTATGGCGCCAACCCGGTGGCCTGGGCCGCTGCGGCCGGCGTGGTCAGCACGGCGGCGATCACGGCGGCAGTCAATGCCTCGGTGGCAGCGTCTTCGGTTGTGATCGTGGTTCCCGGCACCCCGTATCAGCTCAACTACGCCTCCGTGGCTGGTCTGCCCAACAGCCGGGTGCGCTTCACCTACATCAGCGCTGGACTGGCGCTGACGGCCACGGGTGATTGCCGGATGGGCCTGGTGGATGGGCTGGCGGCCACCGGCGTGCGCGCTCTGCTGCTCAACGCGGCCTGCACGGTGGCCTATGGCTCCGGAACCTGATCCACAACCTCCCGTTGGCCTCCTGATGGAACGCTTGCAGCAATCACTGCAGGCCCTGCGCCAGCTGGGGCATCTGGCGGCCGTGGGCCGCAGCGGCGGTGCCCTCGACAAGATCGCCGATCTGGTGGACAGCTTCCTGGACACCCCCCAGATGGAGCAGTGCATCGCCCGCTTCCGAGCCCTGCCCGGTGGGGCGGCGATGATGGACGACCGGTATCCGCCGCTTCAGCCGGACCTGGAGCACCTGGGCCGGATGGCCCCGGGCAGCCTGGGCCATGGTTACGCCACCTTGATCCGGGGTTTCAACTACGACCCTGAGTTTTTCCGCCCCCGGCCCGTCGACACCGCCGCTCGCTGGCTGACCCAGCGGATTGCCACCACCCACGACATCCACCATGTGGTGAGTGGTTTTGGCACCACGGAGGAGGGTGAGAGCGGCGTGCTGGCGATCACGGCCACCCAGATCGGCTTTCCCGCCTATCTGTCCTTGAACCACGCAGCCCAGTTGTCGTTTTACCGGCTTCAGCTGCCGCGCTTTCCGGGCTTGAGCCGGGCGATCAGCCATGGCAGCACCATCGGCTTCAGCGCCGCCCCCTTCTGCACGGCGCGCTGGGAGGAGGGCTGGGAGCTGCCGGTGCAGGAATGGCGCCAGCGGCTGGGGATGCACCACCCCGCCGATGATGAGAGCTATGGATTGGTTCTGACCTGAGGGCGGCGGGCTGGCCTGGCCGGCCTTCTGAGCCCGTGCCCATCCCTTCGTTGTCCTCTCACATCAACGGCGACTCCATGCATCCATCGATCAAGGCCCTCACGATTCAGCCCCGCAACGGCTGGAATCACTGCGGCAGCAATGCCAGGGCCATCGCCGGCAGGACGGCGGCCTGGATCCTGCCGCTGCTGCTGGGCAGCTGGTTGGTTCCCTCCCCAGGCCAGGCCGGGCCGGTGGTGCGGCGCTATCAGGAACGCAAGGCCTGTCAGACGTTTGCCGGCAAGCTCAAGGAAGCCAGCGCCAATCCGGCGATGGCCCAGCAGGTCTATCAGCAGGGTGTGCTGGCCCTGGTGGCCAAGTTCGGCGAGAACCCCTGCTCCGAGGTCCCGGCGCCCCTGGCTGGTGCTCCGATCGTTGCTCCGGCAGCTGCAGCCAACCCGGTTGTGGCACCAGTTGCGGCGCCAACCGTCGCTCCGGCCGGTGTCCCCGCAGCTATCCCTCCAGCGGCCAGGCCCAGCGCTGAGCAGCAGCAGGCCTGCACCACGTTTGCCAGCAAGCTCAGTGAAGCGGCTGCCAGCGGTGGCGCCGCCCAGGCCAGGCAGGTTTTCACCATGGGCACGGAGAAGCTCACCGGCATGTTCGGCCCCAACCCCTGCCCGGCGGTGAAACCACCGGTCTGAGCCAGCGCCTCTGAGCCGTGCCAACACCTGCCGCGGGCGTGGACGACCCAGCCGGCTCAGCCAGGACCTGGTGATCGTCCTCACATCTGGCGGCAACAGAACACCCGGCTTGCTGCAAAACCGCAGGCAGGCGGCGGCCGAGCCGTGCGCTCTGGTGGACTCAGGGGGTGCCCGCCAGCAGGGCATCCAGCTTCGGGTAGCGAGCCGCGATGGCATCGCCGCTGAACCGCGCCACCCAACCCTCGGTGTTGTCGAAGAAGCGCAGAGCGCAGAAGCTGGGCTCTGGTCCCATGTCGAACCAGTGGCGGGTGCCTGCTGGCACGCTGATCCAGTCGTTGCGCTCGCAGATCAGCTGCAGCACCTCCTGGCCCAGGTGCAGGCAGAACAGGCCGCGGCCCTCGACGAAGAAGCGCACCTCGTCTTCGGCGTGGGTGTGCTCAGCCAGGAACTTCTGGCGCAGGGCCAGCCGATCGGGATGGTCGGGGCCCAGGCGGATCGCATCGACCGTGCCATAGCCGCCTTCGGCCTGGACAAGGGCGATTTCGCTGGCATAGGCGGCCAGGATCGCCTCGCTGTCCGCATCCGCCTGCAGATCGGCCCGGGCGGGCCAGCGCTCGAAGCGGACTCCCCGGGCGGCCAGCTCCCGTTGAATCAGCTCGCCGTCCTGGCTGATCAGCCGGGCGGTGGTGGTGTCGTCGGGGTAGATGGCAAGCAGGCTCATCGTTGGCAGGCCAGGACTGACGCCGGCAGCCTAGAAACGTTCCCCCAGGTCGACCGCCCGCCGGCGCTTCTTCCCCTGACCCAGCCGCTGTCCTTCCCTGTCCAGTCCCTGGGGCCTGGCCTCACCCTGGTGGGGGTCGGTCCAGGTGATCCCGACCTGCTCACCGTGGCCGCCGTGCGGGCGATTGCGGCAGCGGCGGTGGTGGCCTATCCGGTGGCCCGCGAGGGTGCTGCCGGCATGGCCGCCACGATCGCCGCCCCCTGGATCCGCTCCGATCAGGAGCAGCTGCCGCTGCTGTTTCCGATGGTGGCCGGCGCCGAACCGCGCCGTCAGGCCTGGCTGGCCGCCGCTGATCGCCTCGCTGCCGAGGTGGCCGCCGGCCGGGCCGTGGTGCTGCTGTGTGAGGGGGATGTGTCCCTGTTCGCCACCGGCAGCTATGTGCTGCTGGCCCTCAAACAGCACCATCCCGACTGTCCGGTGCGGCTCCTGCCCGGCATCAGTGCCGTGGCCGCCGCCGCCGCCGCCGCCGCCTTCCCCCTGGCGCTGCAGCAGGAGGGGCTGTTGATCCGGCCCACCCCCGAAGACGCCGAGGCCCTGGAGGCGCTGCTGGCCCTGGCCGCCAGCGAGCAGTGGGTGCTGGGCCTGCTCAAGCTCGGCCATCGCTGGGCCTGGGTGCGGCCGATCCTGGAGGCCCGGGGCCTGCTGGATCAGGCCCTGTTCGCCCAGCGGGTGGGCTGGCCCGATCAGCTGCTGGGGCCCGCCGCCGCGGTGGCGGCCGAGGAGCATCCCTACTTCTCGCTGCTGCTGGTGCGGCAGGGGTGGCCCGCGGTGCTTCCATGACCGCTTACCGCCCGCTGAGCCATGGATCCGATCGATGCGATGGCACCGCTCGACTGGCTGGCCCTGCTGCATCCGGTGCTGATGATCCTGTTCGTCTACCCGGTGGTCGGCGCCACGATCCGCCTCGGCATCCTGGTGCGGGAGCGGCGGCTCGACATCAATCCCCTGCCGCCCACGGTCGGCACCGAGCACGTCGATCATGGCCGCTGGGTGACCACGGGCGTGGTGGTGCTGGTGCTGGTGGCGATTGTCTGGTCGTTTCTGAGTGCCTGCGCCGATCCCCAGGTGGCTGCAGCGGCGCCGGTGGCCGGACCGTTGCGCTTGCCGCTGTTGCTCCTGGTGGGGGCCGGGGCCCTCGGCAGCTGTCTGGCCCTCTGGCGGGTGAGGCACCCTGCCCTGCGCGCCAGCTTCGCCCTGCTCTGCTGGGCTGCCCTGCTGGCCCTGGGCTCCCAGCCGGAGGTGTGGCGCCTCAGCGACAACCCCTTCGGCGCTGATTTCTGGCGCTCCCACTACTGGAGCGGTTCGCTGCTGGTGGGTCTGCTGCTGTTCACCATGGCGGCGCGGCCGGAGATCCAGCAGCGGCCAAGGCTGCGCAAGCTCCATGTCAGTGCCGCCTTCCTGATGGCGGTGCTGCTGGCGGTGCAGGCGATCACCGGCACCCGCGACCTGCTCACCCAGGGCTTGCTGGGTTAGGGGAGGGCCGCGGCGGCCCGGTTCAGCAGCTCCAGCGCTGCGGCCGGCGTGGCGGCCCGCATCAGGGCGTGGCGCAGCTGGGGGGCACCGGCAAACCCCTGGCAGGTCCAGCCCATGTGCTTGCGGGCGATCAGCAGGCCCCGCTCGCCCCGGCTGGCCACCAGGGCCTGGAGCTGCTCCGCCGCCAGGGCCAGGCGCTCGGCGGGCCCGGGCGTGGGTGGCACCGGCCGGCCGGCCAGAGCCGCGGCGATCTGACCCACCAGCCAGGGGGCGCCCATCGTGCCCCGGCCCACCATCACCCCATCGGCGCCTGTCTGCTGCAGGCAGCGCCGGGCGTCGTCGGGGCTGTTGACATCGCCGTTGGCGATCAGCGGGATCGCCAGGCTGCGCTTCACGGCGGCGATCGCCGCCCAATCGCAGCGGCCGCTGAAGCCTTGCTCGCGGCTGCGGCCGTGCAGGGTGAGCAGCCGGGCGCCGGCGCTCTCCAGCTGGCGGCACCAGGCCACGGCCGCCGTTGTGACCCTGCTCGTGTTGTCGTGATCGAGCTCGCAGGCGCCACTGCTGTCACTGCAACTGCTGTCACTGCCACGGCTGTCCTCGCCACGGCTGTCAACGCCACGGCTGTCAACGCCGCCGCACCAACCCAGCCGCGTCTTGACCGTGACGGGAATCGCGACGGCGGCCGCCACGGATTCGACGATGCGCGCCGCCAGCTCCGGTTCGCGGATCAGGCCGCTGCCGCCGCCCTTGCGGGCGATCTTGCGCACCGGGCAGCCCATGTTGATGTCGATCAGAAAGGCGCCAGCCGCCTCGGCTCGCCGCGCCGCCTCCGCCATCGCCGCCGGTCGGTGATCGAACAGCTGCACGGCGATCGGGCCGGCTTCCGTGGCCAGATCCTCCAGTTTGTGGCGCCCGTGGCCCAGCTCCAGGCTGGTGGCGTTGACCATCTCGGTGTACAGCAGCGCCTCCGGCGCCCAGCGCCGCACCAGCTCGCGAAAGATGCGATCACTCACGCCCGCCAGCGGCGACTGCAGCACCCGGCAGCCCAGGGCACGCTCGATGCCGTTGCCCTGCAGCAACAGAGGCTGGGGGAAGAGCCCGGGGGGGCCGGAGACCTGAGCGGACGCCAGCGGCGCGTCCCCGGCCGGAGGCGCGCCGCTGGCTGGGGCCAGGCGGGGGGAGGAGGTGATGACCATGGGTTGCCATTCTCGGCCCCGTTCCGGCGGGTCCCTGCGCGCTGGCCTTGACCCTTGCCGCAGCATCCCTGCCGGCCTCGGATCACCGTGGGCTGCGCCCAGGTCCGGTGGTCGGCGGGGGCCTGGTGGTGGCCCGCCCGGCCCCCCACCAGCGCTTCCACCGACTGGACATTGATCGCCTGGGCGCGGCTCTCGCCCTGGAGAGGTCCGGGCTGCTGAGGCGCTCGGCGGGTCCGGATCGGCCAGCCCTGCTCCCGTTGGGCGCGATCCTGGCGCCACGGCCTGGTTCGGTCCAAACGCCGGCCCCCACCAGATGGGTCACGATGGCCACACCCCCAGGCATGAGCTCCCGTGGAAGCCGCCGCAGCCACCGTTCCCTTCCCCCTGAGCCGGGCGTTGCTGGAGGCGGTGCTGGCTGACCGCACCAGCGATCGCTTCGTGTGTGAACTGATCTGGCCGCGCCTGGGTTATGAGCCCGCCGGCTCCGGCACCTGGAGCGCGGGCCCGGCGACAGAAGCTCCCTGGCGGGAGTCCTTCCCGATTGCGCCCGAGGTCATCGCTGAGCGGCCCGCCAGCGTCGCCCTCACCCGCTCGATCCCGAAGCAACACAAGCAGCTGCTCAAGCAGCAGCTGGGCTTCGCCGGTTACACCATCGCTGAGCTCTACCCGCGCCGCACCCGCCGGGCCACGGCGGTGAGCTGGCTGCTGGCCCACCTGGCCGGCCTTGGTGAGCCCCTGGCCGCAGCCGGACCCCTGCCACCCCTGCTCGAGCCACCCGTCGATCCGGTGGCCGGTCATCCGGGGGATCCGGTGGTGGGTTGAGTCGCCACCGGGCGGTAGGGTCTTACGAGGTGTTACGTAGAAGGAATAAAGCGTTTTGGCGCTACCTGTCGTTGCGATTATCGGTCGCCCCAACGTGGGCAAGTCGACGCTGGTCAATCGTCTGTGCCGCAGCCGTGAGGCGATCGTGCACGACCAGCCCGGGGTCACCCGGGACCGCACCTACCAGGAGGGCTACTGGGGCGACCGCACCTTCCGGGTGGTGGACACCGGTGGCCTGGTGTTTGACGACGACAGCGAGTTCCTGCCGGAGATCCGCGAGCAGACCAATCTGGCCCTGGCCGAGGCGGCCGTGGCGGTGGTGATCGTCGATGGCCAGCAGGGGTACACCGCCGCCGACGCCTCGATCGCCGAATGGCTGCGCGGCCAGGGCGTGCCGGTGCTGCTGGCGGTGAACAAGTGCGAATCGCCGGACCAGGGTCTGGCCATGGCCGCCGACTTCTGGACCCTGGGACTGGGTGAGCCATTGCCGATTTCGGCCATCCACGGCGCCGGCACCGGCGAACTGCTCGACAAGGTGATCAGCTTCCTGCCGGCCACCCCGGAGGTGGAGGTGGAGGCGCCGATTCAGCTGGCGATCATCGGCCGGCCCAATGTGGGCAAATCCAGCCTGCTCAATGCCATCTGCGGCGAGAACCGGGCGATTGTCAGCCCGATCCGCGGCACCACCCGCGACACGATCGACACCACGATCGAGCGCGAGGGCCACACCTGGAAACTGCTGGACACCGCCGGCATCCGCCGCCGCCGCAGTGTGGATTACGGCCCGGAGTATTTCGACATCACCCGCAGCTTCAAGGCGATCGAGCGCAGTGATGTCTGCGTGCTGGTGATTGATGCCCTCGATGGCGTCAC
>CALPMR020000058.1 GCA_943324725.2 Bordetella parapertussis
AGCCGGCAAACACCACCGTGTCATTGCCGATCCAGTCGATCTTCTGGCCGGGCACGATGCCTCGCAGGATCGTCTTGGGATAGCGGGTGATGTCGGGCTCGGGCCTGGATGCGGAGCGCAGTGCCTGAAGCAGCTTTGCTGGCAGGATGCAGCCTGTGGTTGTCATCATCAGCAGGGACAGAACGAGAGCTGTTTTCATGCCGAAGGCGCGGGGCCTTGCCGATGTCGCCTCGGTTGGCTGCATCGGCCTCTGCAGCCAGTGTTCCCAGCCGCCGACAGGTCGGCGTCTGCCAGCGCCGAGCCGCCGATTGCCGCCTTGTGCGTCGCCTGCCATCGCCTGTCTAGATCTGCTCGAAATGGTGGCGATAGAACCAGCCTTTGACCAGCTCGGCGCTGACGACATAGGCCACCAGAATCAACAGCAGCCAGAGCAGAAAGAAGGGAGGCAGCGGCACAAAACCGAGCAGCGCCCCCAGCGGCGTACTGGGCAGCAGCAGCGTGGCGATCACCACCACCACGGTGGCCAGCATCAGGGGCCGCGAGGGGGAGCTTTTCAGCAGCGGCCCCCGGGTGCGCACCACCAGCACGATGGCGGCGGCGGAGATCACCGATTCCACAAACCAGCCGGTGCGGAACAGGTCCACATCACTGCCCAGCACCCAGAGCAGCACGGCGAAGGTCAGGTAGTCGAACACCGAGCTCACCAGGCCGAAGGTGAACATGAAGCGGCGGATGAAGGGGATGCTCCAGCGCCGTGGTCGTTCGATCCAGTCGGCATCCACCCGGTCGCTGGCGATCGTCATCTCCGGTAGATCGGTCAGCAGGTTGGTGAGCAGGATCTGCTTGGGCAGCAGCGGCAGGAAGGGCAGCAGCAGGGAGGCCCCCGCCATCGAGATCATGTTGCCGAAGTTGGCGCTGGTGGCCATGAACACGTATTTGAGCGTGTTGGCAAAGGTGCGGCGGCCCTCGCGGATGCCTGCCGCCAGAATCGCCAGATCGCTTTCCAGCAGCACGATGTCGGCGGCCTCCTTGGCCACGTCCACGGCCCCTTGCACCGACAGGCTCACGTCGGCGGCATGCAGGGCCGGCGCATCGTTGATGCCGTCGCCCATGTAACCCACCACACTGCCGCCGCGGCGCAACGCCAGGATGAGACGTTCCTTCTGATTCGGCTCCACTTCGGCGAACACGTCGCATTGCTGGGCGCAGATCGGCAGGGCGGCATCGCTGAGTTCCAGCAGCTCGGCGCCGGTGATCACCTGCGGATTGGCCAGACCCGCCTCCTGGGCCACCCGCGCCGCCACCAGGGCGTTGTCGCCGGTGATCATCTTCAGCCGCACGCCCAGTCCGGCCAACTCCTGCACCGTCGCGGCGATCGCCGGTTTGAGCGGATCACTGAGGGCCAGCAGCCCCAGAAAGGTCATGTTGCGCTCGGAGTCGGGTTCGATCACGCCATCGAGGTCGTCATCCCCGGGCTGGCTGCAGCGAATGGCCACGCCGAGCAGGCGGTAGCCCTCGGCGCTGAGGGCGTGGTATTTGGCCTCGATCGCTGTCTGCAGACTGGCGATCGGCACGCTGCGACCATCAGCCAGTTCGGCGCTGCTGCAGACGTCGAGCACCTTGGCCAGGGCTCCCTTGGTGATCAGCAGCGGCTGCTCGCTGCCGGGAGGCAGGGCCAGGATGCTGAGCCGTTTGCGCCCGAAGTCGAAGGGCACTTCATCGAGCTTGCTCCAGCCGCTGGGGGCTTCGCCCTGGCGTTGCCCCTCGCCTTCCCCTTCGAGCTCGGGTCCATGGCGGCGGATCGCCGCATCGATCGGGTTGGTGAAGCCCGTCTCGAAGCAGGCGTTGATGTAGGCATGCTGCAGCACCCTGGCGCTCGGTTGGCCATCGGCTCCCAGGGCCATGCTGATCCGGGCTGTGCCTTCGGTGAGGGTGCCCGTCTTGTCAGCACACAACACGTCCATGCTGCCGAAGTTCTCAATCGCCGCCAGGCGTTTGACGATCACCTGTCGCCTGGCCATGCGGCGCGCGCCCCGGGCCAGGTTGACGCTGATGATCGCCGGCAGCAGCTGGGGCGTCAGCCCCACGCCCAGGGCCAGGGCGAACAGAAAGGAGTCGACGACCGGCCGATCGAGGTAGACGTTGAAGGCGAAGATCAGGGCGATCAGCACGAGGGTGACCTCCAGCAGCAGATTGCCGAAGCGACGCACCCCCCGCTCGAACTCGGTTTCAGCCGGTCGCTGCCGCAGCCGATCGGCGATGGCGCCATAGGCGGTGCTGCGGCCGGTGTGCACCACCAGGGCCCGGCCGGTGCCACTCACCACATGGGTGCCCAGATGCAGCACGTTGCTGCGCTGGGCCAGGGTGGTTTCGGCTGGTTGCAGGCCAGGGTGCTTGGCCACCGGGAAGCTCTCACCGGTCAGGGCGGCTTCATCGAGGCTGAGATCGTGCTCCTCCAGCAGACGGCAGTCGGCGGGGATGCCCGCTCCGGCGGAGAGCACCACCACATCGCCGGGCACCACGTCCCTGACCGGCAGGCTGGTGGGGCTGCCATCCCGCAGCACCGTGGTGCGCACTTCCACCGCCTGCAGCAGTTGCCGCACGGCGGAGGCGGCGCCGACTTCCTGCCAGAAGCCGAGCAGGCCGCTGATCAGCACGATCAGCAGGATGATCACCCCGTCGGTGGGCGAATCCAGCAGGAAGGAGAGGCAGGCCGCCCCGGCCAGAATCAGGATGATCGGGCTGCTGAACTGCCGCAACAGCAATGTCGCCGCTCCCGAGCCGGATGCTTTGGCCAGGCTGTTGGGACCGAGGCGAGTGAGCCGTTCGCTGGCCTCGGCGCTGCTCAGGCCTTCCGGGCTCGTCTGCAGTGACTTCTGCAGGGATTCCAGGGGGATGGCCCAGTAACCGGGTCCCTCAGGCTTCTCAGGCTTCAAGGTGCCGGATCGATTCAGACCCTCAGGCTAGATAGACGTTCGCTGAGAGCCAGGGTCTGCCGATGGCCCCGAGCGGCATGGGGCCGGGGCTGGCTGGCGCCCGCTTCAGCTGAAGACGCCGAACAGCATCGAGATCAGGGCGAATCCCACCACGCCCACCAGAGCCAGCAGCGAAGCGGAAGTAGGCATGGTCGAGCTCGTCGAGTGATCAAATCCTAAAGGAAATCTGTAGAGGCTTGGTGGCGGTTGTGACGGAACGCAGCCCTGGGCTGAATGCCGCCAGCCGGTCTCACCAGGACACGTCCACCTGCCACTGCAGGCCATCGTTGTCGTCCACCCGGCAGCGGGCTCCCTCGGCGTCCAGGCGGCAATCCCCCCGGGCCAGTCGGGCCCGCGGCAACTGGCTCAGGCCGGGCTGGGGGCTGAAGCCGCGCTCGGCCATGGCACTGACCTGCAGCAACAGGGGCCAGTGGGGGTGGCAGCGGCCGTCCCGGCATTCCATGGCCCGGCTGCCGGGTTTCAGGACACCCGCCAGGGTCAGCTGGTGGCTGACCAGTTGACTCTCGTTGCCGGCCTCGCTCAGGCGCAGGCTCAGCAGTCCGGGCAACTGTTGTTCCAGTCTCACGCTGCGGCAGTTGCTGCGCAGACCACCGGTCGCTGTGGTGGTGGAGCGCTGCAGCTGGCAGTGGCTGGGACTGGCCTGCCAGCGGCCGAAATCCTCCGGGCCCTCCAGGCCCTGGCCCCAGATCGGGGCCTGCTGGCCCGCCAGCCAGGCCAGGCCCAGCAGCCAGGCCGCCGCCCCGGGCCAGAGCTGGTGGCAGCGGGCCATCAGTAGCCGGAATCGGCGACGCAGATGCCCTGGCAGCTGATGCCATTGTTGGCCGTGCGACCGCAATGGCCGCAGAGCACTGGAGCGTCGCTGCCGGCGGCGTTGCTGGCTGGGACGGGCGGTACGGCCAGGGGTGACGTTGCTGGGATGGATGCTGACGGCGACGCTGATGGCAGCGGTGTTGACGTTGGCGATGCAGAGGACGGCGACATCGGCGGCGGTGAGATGGCTGGATGTGATGTTGATGGCGGTGGCGTTGAGGGCTGCAGGCCAGCGGCGCTCGCGTCGCCCTGAGCGCTGGGACCGCCGGCCGCTGCCGGTGATGGCTGGGGATCGATCATGGTGATCAGCCTCTCGCAGCGTGATCGCCATGGTGCAGCAGCCTTCTGGTCCTGTGGTGGCTGCCGGGAGGGGGGAGGAGCCTGGCATCGGTGTGGGCACCTGGGCCTGGGGCAACCAGTTTCTCTGGGGCTATGACCCGCAGCAGGATGCCACTCTGGCGACCACATTTCAGCGGGCGGTGCAGCTGGGGCTGTCGTTCTTCGATACGGCTGATTCCTACGGCACGGGCCGCCTGCAGGGGCGCAGTGAACAGTTGCTGGGCGACTTCTGCGCTGGCCTCGATCCCGCCCAGCGTCAGACCCTCACCCTGGCCACGAAATTGGCCCCCTTCCCCTGGCGTCTCGGTCGGGGCGGCTATCGCCGTGCCTTTGAAGCCTCGCGCCAGCGCCTGCGGGGCAAGCTCGATCTGGTGCAGTTGCACTGGAGCACCCGTCGCTATGCCCCCTGGCAGGAAGGTCCCCTGCTGGATGGTCTTGCCGATCTGGTGCAGCAAGGGGAGGTGGCGGCCCTGGGGGTTTCCAACATCGGGCCGCAGCGCCTGCGCCAGCTCCATGCCCACCTGGCCGAGCGAGGGGTGCCGCTGCGCAGCCTCCAGATTCAGCTCTCGCTGCTCTGTCCCACCGCTGTGGCCAGTGGTGGGGTGGCGGCGGTGTGCCGGGAGCTCGGCATCGAGCTGATCGCCTACAGCCCCCTGGCCCTGGGTCTGCTGGGCCGCCCGCCCGGGCCATTGCCGCCCTTGCCCCCCGGGCCGCGGCGATGGCTCTGGCGCCGGCTTTGGCCGGGGGTGCAACCGCTGCTGGAAGCCATGGACGGCATCGGCAGCGCCCACGGCGCCGGTGCTGGCGCCGTGGCTCTCAACTGGTGTCGGGCCCATGGGGCGATGCCGATCGTCGGGCTGCGCACACCGGCCCAGGCGGACAAGGCCGCTGGCGCCCTGGCCTGGCGGCTCAGCCAGGAGGAGCGGCAGCAGCTCGATCAGCTGGCCTTCGCGGCCGCTGCAGCCGGAACCCGGATGCCGGCCAATCCGTTCGAGAGCACCTGAACGGTGGGGCTGATCTTCGCCTTCAGCCGGCGTTGATGGCGGCGACCGGGGCGGGGGTGAGCACCACCGGCAGGGCCGCAGCCCGGGGCTGGGGGGGCTCATTGCGTTGCAGCAGTCGCAGCATCTGGGGATCTTCGGGCGAACCCTCGCTGCTGCCCTGGCTGGGGGCGCAGGCGGCCAGGGCTTCCTGCAGCAACGAATCAAAGGTGGAGCCGGGCAGGCGATGGCGAGCCAGTTCGAGAAAAGCCCGGGGCAGGGATTCGCCGGCGGCGGTGCGCAGGGCCGGATTGCTGCGGCGCAGTTCCTGTTCCTGGGCGATCGAGCTCAGGAAGCGCTCGGTGACGTCCCGTTTGGTGCCGGCGCGGATGCGGGTGTCCTGCTCGGCCTCGCTGAGCGTGGTCTGATTCTCCAGTTCTCCCAGGCGGCGTTGCAGGCTGTCCAGGACCTCCTGGGCTTCCTTGGCGATATGGCTCAGCTGGCCGTCGGAGAGGCGGGGCAGATCGGCGACATACACCTTGCCGTGGTCCCGCAGCGTCAGAAACGTGGGCCGTTGCCCGCCTGAACCGATCTCGCGGGGACCGGAGGAGGGGCCTTCCCGCAGCCGTGGCCTGGGCTGCTGGGGGCGCTGGGGTGGCACGGGGCCGGCCGAGGAACGGCGACGGGTGACGCGGGAAGTGGTGTCGAACATCAGAAATGGGGGGGAGTGGAGGCCCTCCCGACGGCCGCTGGTATCTGGAGGCGAAACCTGGAGGGTCCAGGCAAGCCATGACAACGATTCTATGTAGCGAAGAACACCGTCAAGTCATCGGCTCGGTCGGCCAGCTCCAGAACGGGGGCTGGGTGAGGCTGCATCCGCTCAGATCCGGCAGGGTCGTCGCCGGGGGCCAGGGCCGGGCAACAGCCTCAGCGATGGGTTGGTCGGCGTCGCCGGCTCAGGCCGGCAACCCCCGGAGCGGATGCTCACCGCAGTGACCATCCTCGATCCGGCCCAGCTCCCAGGCGCGATGGCCCAGCTCCCGGCAGATCGTCAGGGTGCTGGCCACGGCCTCCTGCGGCAGCACCAGGCAGTAGCCAACCCCCAGGTTGAAGGTGTTCCACAGATCCGATTCAGGGACCTCGCCGTTCTGCTGCAGCCAGCGGAACAGGGCGGGCCGCTCCCAGCTCTGGGGATCGATCACGGCGTGCAGCTGGTCCGGGAAGCAGCGGGGCAGGTTTTCCGGCAGGCCGCCGCCGGTGATGTGGGCCATGCCGTGCAGGGGAATCCGGGCTCGCCGCAGGGCCTGCACCAGGGAGCCGTAGAGCCTGGTGGGGGTCAGCAGGGCATCGATCAATCCGCGGCCGTCGCCATCGTCAAGCGTCGTCGTGGCGTCGACGCCCCGGGCTTCCAGGATCGGGCGCACCAGGCTGAAGCCATTGCTGTGCACCCCACTGCTGGCCACGGCCAGAATCCGATCGCCGGGGCGCACCAGAGAACCGTCGATGCGTTCGTCCTCCTCGACCACCGCCACGCAGAAGCCGGCCAGGTCGTAGCGGCCCGGGCTGTAGAAACCTGGCATTTCGGCGGTTTCGCCGCCCAACAGGGCGCAGCCGCTCTGGCGGCAGCCGTCGGCGATGCCCTCCACCACCTCGGCCATGGCCTCGGGGCTGAGCTTGCCGGTGGCGATGTAGTCGAGAAAGAACAGGGGCTCGGCGCCACAGGTGATGACGTCGTTGACGCACATCGCCACCAGATCCAGGCCGACGTCGTGGTGGCGGCCATGGGACTGGGCGAGCTCCAGCTTGGTTCCCACCCCATCGGTCCCGGCCACCAGCAGGGGTTTGCGCAGCCCCTGGGGCAGTCGGCAGAGGCCGCCGAAGCCGCCGAGGCCCCCGAGCACCTCGGGTCGCCGTGTGCTTTCGACGCTGTTGCGGATTCTCTCCACGAAGGCCCGCCCGGCGATCACATCGACGCCTGCTGTGCGGTAGTCCATGGCTCGGCTCGGGGCGGGCTTTGATCTTGATCTTGCGATGGCGCCGGCCTCGCCGATGCCGGTCGGACCTGGATCGCCGCCTTTTGGCGTGGACGGCTGCTTGATCGGCACAAGATTCGATCAGCTGGCCTTATGTCCCGCATTGGATTTCCTGATCACCGTCGTGGTGGCGGGGGCGGAATAACCCCTGCGGTGCAGTGGGATGCGGTTAACGATGATGAAAGCTGATCATTCATTGGCGGGCTTTGTTGGCTGATTCTGTCGCTGAGATGCGGTTACGTTTGCCTCGTTGTTATTTCCTGATAGGAACTCGTACGGCGAATTTGCATTGATGTGACGGGGCCAAGTCCTGTCTCGGATGATGCAAATCCCAGTCTCTGCCCCGGTTCTGGTCGTTCTGCGACCCGCCTGGGCCAAGGCTTTGTCCGCTGGCTTGTTCCGCCTGTTATGCGTGCACCTCAGCTCCTGGGCGCCGTCGCCCTCCTGATCGCCGGCAGCAGCTCCTTCGCTCCTGCCATGGCTGGAACTCTCTCCTCCACGGCTCCTTCCGTGGCCATTCGTGAGCTCAACACGGCTCCGAGCTGGGATGAGAAGTTCATCAGGCAGATGAATCCGGCTCCCGCTGCCAACGGTCTTCTCGCTTCCGCCTCCGTCGCCGTCGGCCAGGCCAGCTGGTACGGCCCCGGCTTTTACGGCAACCGCACCGCCAGCGGCGAAGTGTTCAGGCGCGGCACCCTCACCGCTGCCCACCGCTACCTGGCCTTCGGCACCAAAGTGCGCGTCACCAACCTCAACAACGGCCGCACCGCCATTGTTCGCATCAACGATCGCGGCCCCTTCCACGGCGGACGCATCATTGATCTGGCCCACGGCGCTGCCCAGGAACTGGGCGTCACCTCCAGTGGCACCGCCCAGGTGAAGCTTGAAGTTCTGAATTGAAGCCTCGGTCGTTTCCGACGTTTCAGCTCGATCAGGCCCTGCCACCCCAGCCGCCAACAGCGGCAGGGCCCATCAGCCAATCTGGCGGGTGGGCCTTTTGTCATGGTGACCGTGGAGATGCTGTGCAGCGCCAGTGAGCTGAACCACTGGCGCCGTCAGGAGGCCGCCAGGCCCCTGCACTTCGTGCCGACGATGGGCGCCCTGCATCAGGGCCATCAGCAGCTGCTGCAGCGGGCCGCCCAGTGCAGGGCCGGCGTTCGGCCGCGGGTGCTGCTGAGTGTCTTCGTCAACCCGCTGCAGTTCGGACCCGCCGAGGATTTCGAGCGCTATCCACGGGATCTCGAACGGGATCGGCAGCTGGCCGCCGCCGCCGGGGCTGATGCCCTGTTCGCGCCGGCTCTGGCCGTGATCTATCCCCATGGCGATCAGGACACCACCAGGGTCCAGGTGCCGGCCTCGCTGCAACGGCAGCTCTGTGGCCGCTCCCGGCCCGGTCACTTCGATGGGGTGGCCACCGTCGTCTGCCGGCTGCTGGCCCTGGTGCGACCGGATCGGCTGCTGCTCGGCGAGAAGGACTGGCAGCAACTGGTGATCCTGCGCCGGGTGCTCGAGGATCTGGGCCTGCCGTTGCAGCTGCAGGGCTGTGCCACCGTGCGCGAGGCCGACGGGGTGCCCTGCAGTTCCCGCAATCGCTATCTCAGCGCCGCCGAACGGTTGCGGGCCGCGGCCCTGCCGGCAGCCCTGGCCGCGGCCCGTCTTGAGGCCCTGGCACAGCCGCAGGGAGCCGAGGCGGAGGCGTTGATCGCTGGGGTGCGCCGCCGCTTGGAGCTCGCCGATCTGCAGGTGGACTATGTGCAGCTCGTGCGGGCGCATACCCTGGAGCCCTTGCCGCGCTCCCAGGGGCTCAGCCTGTTGGCTGCTGCTGTTCGCTGCGGCTCAAGTCGTCTGATCGATCACGTGGTCCTGATGCCTCGCCCTCCGATCGTTGCCATTGATGGTCCGGCCGGAGCCGGCAAGAGCACGGTCACCCGGGCCTTCGCCAGCCGGCTCGGCCTGGTCTATCTCGACACCGGCGCCATGTATCGAGCCCTCACCTGGTGGGTGCAGCGCCAGGGCGTGGATCCCGCCGAGGCCGGTGCCGTGGCGTCGCTGCTGCAGGGTCTCGATCTGCGCCTCTCCAGTGCTGAGGGGGGGATGCAGCGAGTGGAGATCAATGGCCATGACGTCACCGAGGCGATCCGCAGCCCTGAGGTGACCGCCCAGGTGAGTGCGGTGGCGGCCCATGGCTGCGTGCGCGAGGCTCTCACCCGCCAGCAGCAGGCGATGGGCGCCCGCGGCGGTCTGGTGGCGGAGGGGCGCGATATCGGCACCGCCGTGTTCCCTGACGCCGACTGCAAGGTGTTTCTCACCGCCACCGTGGCCGAGCGGGCCCGGCGCCGGGCTGAGGATCTGCGCCAGCGTGGCTTCCCGGTGCCATCGCTGCCGGAGCTGGAGGCCAGCATCGCCGAGCGCGATCGCCTTGATTCCACCAGAGCTGTGGCGCCGCTGCTGCAGGCCGACGATGCGGTCGAGCTGGTCACCGACGGCCTGAGCATCGAGGCGGTGATCGAGGTGCTGGTGGATCTGTTCCGCCAGCGCGTGCCCGAGGAGGCCTGGCCCGGCCCCAGCTGAGCCGCCAGGCCAACGCTCAGGCCAAGAGCTCAGGGGCCCCCGGCCCTCAGCCCTTGGCTCCCAGGATGGGCGTCTGGGCGCCCCAGCCAGACCGCGCCCGCCCCTGCATCGCCCCACTGCCGATCGAGGCGGCCATGCCCAGCGGGGACCGGCTTCAGCGTGGACCGTGGCCTCAGCCCGCCGCGGGGGGAGCGGCGCGGCCAGGCTGCCGGCGTTCCGCCAGCAGTGCCGCCAACAGGCCTGCGCAGGCATCCTCCAGCAGATCCAGCACCTGGTCGAAGCCGGCCTCGCCGCCGTAGTAGGGGTCCGGCACCTCGTCGTGGCGGAAGCGGCGGCAGTACTGCAACAAGGGGGTGATGGTGGCCCGGGGACGGGTGCGACGGCTGAGGGCCTGCACCGCTGCCAGATTCTCGGCATCCATGGTCAGGATGTGGTCGAACTCCTGCAGATCGGCCAGGGACAGCTGGCGGGCCCGGCTGGGGAGATGGACGCCGCGGCGCCCGGCGGCGGCGCGCATGCGCGGATCGGCGGCCTGGCCCACATGCCAGCTGCCGGTGCCGGCCGAGTCGGCATCAAAGCTGCCCTCCAGCCCCGCTTCGGCCAGTTGATGCAGGAACACCCCTTCGGCGGCTGGCGAACGGCAGATGTTGCCGAGGCAAACGAACAGCACCCGGGTCGGAGCTTCGCTCATGGCTGGGCTTCGCTCATGATCGTGCTTCGGGCCTGGGCTTCAGCCGGTGGCATCGGCTGGAGCCGCTGGTGGGCCAGTCTGGCGCGCAGCCGCACCACCACCGTGTCCTCCAGTTCCGGCTGGCCCAGGGCGGCCAGGGCCTCGAGCAGTTGCTGGTGTTCCTGGGGCTGGGGTTCCAGCCTGAGTCCGAGGCTTTCCAATCCGACGCTCACGGCGTAGCGCACCACCCATTCGCCGTCGCGGCAGCCTGCAAGCAGGGCCGCCAGGGCCCGCTGTCGCACGGCCGCATGCGGCTGCGGTTCCAGCGCCTCCAGCCGCAGGCTGCCCAGGCCGCAGGCGGCGGCGCGACGCACACTGGGGCCGACATCGCTGGCGAGGGCCTCCTCCAGCAGCTCCAGGCCCCGCACGTCGCCGATGCCGGCCAGGGCTCGCACCGCCCAGGCCCTGGCGCCGTAGTTGCGGGGATCGAGGCTCTCCAGGATCGGCTGCACCGCCACCGGGCCCAGTCGGATCAAGCCATCGACGGCGGCGACAGCGGCGCCGGGATTGTTGAAGCCCAGCACTTCCACCAGGCAGGCGATGGCCTCCCCGTTGGCACGCTCGCCGTGGTCGCAGCTGGCCAGGGCGCTGGTGGCGGCCAGCATCGCCTGGGAGCTGGCGGCCTGCTGCACGGCGCGGATGCGCTCGCTGATCGTGTCCATCAGATCGTTCGTAGCAGAGGTCGTTACAACAGGGAGTCCATGGCGCTCAGGACCACCTCGGCCTTGATGCTGGCGTCATGCTGCTCCCCCTGCTCCACCAGCCCACGCAGGGCGATCAGCTTGAGACTGTTCTCGGCCAGGGTGCGGCAGATCGGTTCGAGCGCCGGTCGCCAGCCGACGGCCCCCAGATCCATCAAGGCGGCGCGGCGCACCTGCAGCTGGGGATGGTCCAGCAACTGCACCAGGGGGTCGGCCCAGCGGGCCTCCCCGGAGAGCTGCAGCAAGGCCCTGCAGGCGGCGCTGCGGATGAGGGGACGCTCATGACCGGTGAAGGGTTCGATCACGGCGATCACGTCGCACCCGGCCACGCCGATGGCACCCAGGGCTTCCAGCATCGCCTCACACGGTTCCTGCAGGCGCGGGCTGTCAGGACGGGTGGCTCCGGCTCCTGCCGGGCCGCTGGCCAGGCGCCGTTGCAGCAACGCCACCGCTTCGGTTGCCGCCAGCTCGCCGAGGGAACGGGCGGCCGCCTCCCGCAGGCCGTCATCCTCGTCGTCGAGGGCCGCTAACAACTCGGGGATCGCTGTTCGATCGCCCAGCTTGCCCAGGGCTCGGGCGGCATTGCGGGCCACGGCATTTTCCTCCACTCCCGCCAGCGGATCCCGCGGCCGTCGTTGCCGCAGGGCGGCCAGCAACAGGGGCACCGCCTCGGGATGGCGGCTGCGATTGCGGCCCAGCCACCAGGCTGCGTAGTACTGATGGGATTGGTCGTCGCTCTGGCGCAGGCGAGCCAGGGCTTCGCTTTCGCTGATCGGATCACCGCTGCCAGCGGCTTCGCCATCCCCGGGCAAGGGCTGGGCCGCGGGGCTGGATGGGGCCGGAGACATGGGCTTGGAACCGCGGACGAACTGGAGTTGATGCTGCCATTGCCTTGCCCTTGCCGTGCCGCCAGGGCGGCACGCCGCAACGGGACGCAAAGAGTGGTGTCCGCTGGACCAGCGGTGGTGATGATCGAGGCTCTGGCAAGACCCAGCGACGCCTGGTGTCTCAGGGAGCTCCGCAGCCAGCGGCTATGCATCTTCGTCCTCAACCATCGCGGCTGGACGCCTCTGCCGTAGGGCCCGGCGTGCCTGTGGCCAGGGCATGCGGCATCGTCGGCATAAAAAAAGGCCCCGGTGAGGGGGCCTTAGAGGGATCGAAAAGGCGATCAAGGCTCAGACGAGAGCGTTGATGGCGTAGTCGATGTAGTTGTTGGCGATGACGCCGGGGTCGCCAGCGATGCCGTGGTTGGCCTTGACGTAGTTGAGAGCCTCAACGTACCAGGAGGGGGAGAGTTCGAAAGCGCGGTTGATCTCATCGAGACCGGCGATCAGATACTCATCC
>CALPMR020000059.1 GCA_943324725.2 Bordetella parapertussis
AGCTCGTCGCGCACTTTTTTGGAGAGCTTCTTGGCCAGCTCCTGGCTGAGGCCCTTGCGCAGTTTCACCAGTTGCTGGACCCGATTGCCGCCCACCGGTTCGGCAGGCTGAAAATCAAGGATCTTGAGCGACAGATTGCGCTTGGTCAGCTTCTGACGCAGCACATCGGCCACCGCATCGAGGCTCATGTCGCTGGCGGTGGTGATCGTCAGGCTGGCTTCCTCCAGATCGATCTCCGTCTTCGAATCCTTGAGGTCATAGCGCTGGTCCACCTCCCGGCGCACCTGATCAAGGGCGTTGACCAGCTCTTGACGATCAAAGTCAGAGACAACGTCGAAGCTGTAGGTCTCAGCCATGGGGTGGACTCCTGGGGCGGCGCTCGGCCAGCCTAGAAAAGAGGCCCCCGGATTTCGCCATCGCCATGCTGTTGCCGTTGCCGTCCCAGGCCTTGCTGGCCGCCGTCTCCCTGTCCGTGACGCCGCTGGGGTCGGTGGGAGCCGCCTATGCCTGGTCGCTGGTGCTCTCGGGTGCCGTGGTGGTGGCCAGCCTGATCCCCCTCGGGGCCGCCCGCTCCCAGGCCGATTTCACCCCGGCCGATCTGGCCGCCCCCCGGGCGATGTTCGAGCGCCTGCCGGCCTGGGGCAAGCGGGCCAACTGGGCCCATCAGAATTGTTTCGAGGCCTTCAGCCTGCATGCCCCCGCCTGCCTGCTGGCCCTGGTGGCCGCCCGGGGCGGTTCGGCCACGGCGACCGTGGCCCTGGTCGCGGCCTGGCTCCATCCCGCCCTGCGCCTGGGCTACATCGGCGCCTATGTGGCCAACCTGCCGCCACTGCGCAGCCTCTGCTGGGCCGGCGGCATTCTCTGCACGGCGATCCTGTACAGCGAAGGCCTGCGCGGCGTGCTGCACGGCTGAGCTCAGCCCTTCTGCTGCAGCCCCTTGAGCGCCGCCAGCAATGAGGCCGGACTCTGGGGATCCACCATCAAGACGCTGCCCCCCTGCGCCCGGGCCATCTCCTGACCCATGGCCATCCAGTCCTTGGCCAGCAGGAGGCGCAGGCTCTCAGCCGCGGCCGGTTCGGCGCTGATCACCCGGGCCAGTTCGGCAGCCGCCTCGGCCCGCGCCTTGGCCAGCACCGTCTGCTGGCGAGCCTGGGCATCGGTTTCCAGCATCAGCGCTTCCTGTTTGGCTTTGGCATCGAGCACCAGGGCCTCGGCCCGGCCCCGGGCCGCATTCACCTGGGATTCCCGTTCCCCCTCCGAGCGCAGAATCGCCGCCCGCTTCTCCCGTTCGGCGGTCATCTGCTGCTCCATCGCCTGCTGCACCCCGATCGTGGGCTTGATGTCACGCATCTCGACGCGGGTCACCTTCACCCCCCAGGGATCGGTGGCCTGATCGAGCTCGCGCAGCAGCACTTCGTTCACATCCTGACGGGTGGTGAAGGTCTGATCGAGATCGAGCTTGCCCATCTCGGCGCGGATCTGGGTGAGCACCATGTTCACCATCGCCGCCTGCAGGTTGTCGAGGGCGTAGTAGGCGCGGGCATGCTCAAGCAGCTGCCAGTACACCACCGCATCCACCTCGATCGAGACGTTGTCCTTGGTGATGCACTGCTGCGCCGGGATGTCGAGCACCCGCTCCTTGAGTGATTCATGGCTCACCACCCGCTCCACCCCCGGCAGCACCAGAGAGAGCCCGGGCTTGAGCTGGCGGTTGTACTTGCCGAGGCGCTCCACGAGCATCGAGCGGCTGCTGCTGGTGACCTTCACACTGCTGATTCCAACGGCCGCGAGCACCGCAAGCACGGGCACAATCAGAAACTCCATCAGACTTTCCCTGCTGTCTGCAACCTAGGCAGGATGGAGTGATTCGGTCCGGCCCAGCCTGAAGCGATGCTGACACCTCCTTTGACCTGGCTGATCGTCGGCGCCGTGCTGCTGCTGCTGGCACTCGTCGGCTTCGATACCGATGGCCTGCTGCTGATCGCCGGTCTCAGTGGCCTGCTGCTCACCGTGGCGAGCGTGCTGGTGGCGATGCCGGTGGCGCTCCAGGTGTTGCTGTTTCTCGGCCTGGTCAGCCTGGGCTATGGCTGGCTGCGACGCTGGGACCGCAACCAGCGGGACCGGGCCCTGCACACCAGCCCCCGGGCCGAATGGGCCGAGGTGATCGAGGCCTTCGCCGCGAATGGCCAGGGCCGGGTGCGCTGGCAGGGGCAGAGCTGGGCGGCCGTGAACCTGGAGCCCGGCCAGGCCCTGGCGGTGGGTGCGGCGGTGCGGGTGATGGGCCGGGAGGGCACCAGCCTGCAGGTGCTGCAGGCGGCGCCCTTGCCCGCCGGCCCATCGCAACCGGAATGATTCTGCGCTCAACGGGCCTGGGGAGGACCAGCGGCCGAATCTCCGGGGCGGGGGTCAGCGAAGAACGGCCGGCTGGCGACCGGAGCGTCTCCTGGCCAGCGCCTCAGTCGAAGAACATCAGGCTGACCACCTTGCCCATGTCCTCGGCGGTGCGGCAGCTGCTGAGCAGGGTTTCGCTGTCGTGGAAGGCGTAGCAGATCAGCTGATCACAGCGGTTGATGATCTCCTGGTTGCAGAGGCTGCTGGCCATCGGCAACGGCAACTCATCGTGCTCAGGCTTTTCGACCAGATGCAGCACCAGCTCGAGCTGGTCGCGCGATTCGAGCGGCTGCCGCTCCAGGCTCTGGGGCAACAGCACCGTCAGCCGACCTGGATCGACCTCCAGAACGCTGCGGATCACAGCCGAGTTGACCCCCTGGGCGCCGGAAGTGATCAGGTTGTGGCCTTCCTGGGCCAGGGAGCGGGCCACCAGCTCCACCAGGTGAATCGACACCACCGGCACATGGCGGCTGCCCAGGATGGCAATGCGTCGCTTGCCCCGGTCCTGGAGCATGGCCAGTTCCTGGGCCAGGGTGTCAATCCGGTCGAGCGCCGGAAAATCTAGGGACCGGGTCACCCGTTGCCGACCTGAATTGCCTTGAACTTAGCAGTGTTGCCGGGGCCGCAGCGCTCAGGCACGAACCGGCAGCCTCAGGCGCTCGAACAGGCGCTCGAAGCGGCAGTTCTCCTCCACCAGCCGGATCGCGTAGGTGGCCTTGACCGCTTCATGCAGGCGCACATGGCCGATGGCCGCTTCGATCACCTCCACCGTGGTCAGGGTGTCGTGATCGACCTTGAGCACCGGCACCTCCAGCTCCTCGGCCCGGCTGATCAGCTGGGGCAGGGGCTCCCCGGCGCCGGTGAGGATCAGACACTGGGTGGAAGCCTCCAAGGCCGCCAGCTGGATGTCGGTGCGATCGGCACCGGTGACCACGGCCATGTTGCGGCGGCGGCGGAAGAACTCCATGGCGGAGTTCACGTTCATGGCGCCGATCGAGAGGGTCTCCACCAGCAGATCGGTGCGGTCCTGGCAGCAGAGCACCCGGGCCGCCAGACGCCGGCCGAGCTCGCTGACGGTGACGCTGCGCAGCAGGGGACTGCGGGGCATGACGCCGAACACGGGCAGACCGAGCCGCTCCAGGGCCGGCTCCAGCTCCTGGCGCAGCTGGGGAACCTGCTCCGGCGTGACGGCGTTGAGCACGACGCCGGCCAACAGATCACCCAGTTGCTGGCGGGCCTCCAGCAGGGGATCGACGCTGCGGCTGTCGACCCAGTTGTGGACGAGCACCACGGGGGCCTGAAGGGCACGGGCCATCTGGACCAGGCCCAGGCCGAACAGCTGACCTTCGCTGAGGGTGCCCGCCGCCTCCAGCAGCACCAGCTGGTCAGCGGCGGCGGCGATGCGCTGCTGCAGTTCCACGAAGGCCGCCCCTGGAGCCAGCTCACCACTCAGCAGGCGGCGATGCACCGAACCGGGCTCCTGGACCTGCAGGGAGGGCAACAGCTGACTGGCCGGCAGGCCCAGGGTGGCGCCGATGAAGCGCACATCGGCATCGAGGAATGGATCGACGTCCTGCCCGGAATCAGCGGCAGAGCCCGAAGCCCCAGCGGCTGCGGACATCCCAGCATTGGCGCCCTCCGGCTCGGAGTCGAGATCGTCGAGGCAGGTGGCCAGGGGCTTGCCGAACAGGATCGACACACCCTGGCGATTCAGCTGATGCGCCAGACCCAGCACCACCGCCGACTTGCCGCTGAAGGGTTCACACGAGCCGATCAGAAGCGGAGGCTGGGCGGAAGTGGGCATGGAGCGACCTCGCCGGGGCCTGGGGATTGGCCGCCAATCTAGGCAGGTTCAATCCCGCAGGCCGAAGGTGGAGCACGTACAGCCGACGATCACGGTGGCCATCACCGGGGCCAGTGGCGCCTTCGGCCAGGCCCTGCTGCGCCAGTGGCAGCGGCGCGGCGCCCGCCTGATTGCCCTCACCCATGGGGAGGCCCCTTTGCTGGTGGCTCAGAGCACGGGCGAGGCCGTGGCGCTTGAGCAGGTGCGCTGGCAGGTGGGCCGGGAAGCCGACCTGCGCCCGACCCTTGAAGCCGTGGACGTGCTCGTGATCAACCACGGCATCAATCCCCACGGCCAGCGCAGTGCCGCCGCCAGCGAGCGGGCCCTGGAGATCAATGCCCTCAGCGCCTGGCGACTGCTGGAGCTGTTCGCCGAGGTGGTTGAGCAGCGCCAGTCAGCGGCGGCTGCCCCCGGCCCCGATCGCCCCCGGGCGGAGGTCTGGCTCAACACCTCCGAGGCGGAGATCCAGCCGGCGATCAGCCCGCTCTATGAGCTCAGCAAACGGCTGCTCGGCCAGCTGCTGAGCCTGCGGAGCCTCGATCTGGCCGACAAGCTGCGCCTGCGGCGCTTGGTGCTGGGGCCGTTCCGCTCCGCCCTCAATCCGATCGGCGTGATGACGGCCGACTGGGTGGCCGGCCAGGTGCTCAGGCAGGCCGTGGACTGGAACTGCTCCCTGGTGATCGTCAGCCCCAACCCGCTCACGTACGTGCTGATGCCGCTGACAACCCTGAGCCGCTGGGTCTATTTCCGGCTGACGACGCACCCCTGAGCACGCCCCCCTTGACCAAGCTCAGCTGAGCCGGCAGGCCGAGATCAGAAATCGCGGTCGGTGAGGATCTCGCAGCCATCGCCGGTGACGACGATCGTGTGCTCCCACTGGGCCGAGAGCGAGCCGTCCATGGTCACCACCGTCCAGCGGTCCTTGAGGGTGCGGCAATCCTTGCTGCCGGCGTTGAGGATCGGCTCCACCGCCAGGGTCATGCCGGCCCGCAGGGTCATGTTGGGCAGATCCCGGGTGCGGAAGTTGAACACCGAGGGCTCCTCGTGCAGGTTGCGGCCGACGCCATGGCCCGTGTAGTCCTCGACCACGGCGTAGCCGTGGGCCTCGACGTGGTCCTGCACGGCTCCGGCGAGCTCCAGCAGGGTGCTGCCGGCCTTCACCGTGGCCAGCCCCTTCATCAGCGATTCCTGGGCCACACGACTGAGGCGGCGGGACGCCTCGCTGGCCCCGGCGCCGACGGGGATCGTGACGCAGCTGTCGCCGTGGTAGCCCTCGAAATAGGCGCCGGTGTCCACCTTGAGCAGATCGCCGTCGCGGATCAGCTGGCGCTCGCCGGGGATGCCATGCACCACCTGGTCATTGATGCTGGCGCAGATGCTGGCCGGGAAGCCGTGGTAGCCCTTGAAACTGGGGGTAGCGCCCATTTCGCGGATACGTCGCTCGGCAAAGCGATCCAGATCGGCGGTGCTCATGCCCGGAGCGGCGATGCCGATGATCTCCCGCAGCACCGTGGCGACGATGCGGCTGGCCTGGCGCATGATCTCGATTTCGCGGGCGGATTTGATCTCCACGCCGCGGCGGCCCTTCTGGATGCGGGGGCCGCTCTGGGTGGCCAGACCGCTGGCGCCCTGTCCTGACTGGGTATGGGCCAGCAGATCAGCAAAGAGATTCATGCGGCGGGCGCTGGGGGAAGTTGGATCGGCCGGATTCAAGTTATCAATGGCGTCACCCTGACTGTCGTCTTTGCCGTGTCCTCCGAGTCCTCCCCGGCTGCGGCCCAGCCCCTGGCCGTCCGGCTGCGGCAGGCCCACGCCAGCCTGGCCCCCCTGGTGCTGGCGCCGCTGCTGCTGACGGTGATCAGCGGTGTCAGCTATCGCCTGCTGCGGGACTGGGCAGGCCTGGAGCGGGATCAGGCCCATCTGCTGATGGTTCTGCACGAGGGGGAATGGCTGAAGAACTGGTTCGGACCCAACGGTGAAACGGTCTACGTGCTGCTCAACGGCCTCGGGCTGCTCTGGATGCTGGCCAGTGGCGGCTCCATGGCCTGGCAACGGCTTCAGCGCCAGTGGCGACGTCGCTAGGGAGGGGGTCACCCCAGCCGGTACACTGGTGGTTTGGCCAGGCTTCGCGGAATCGGGATGGCAGCGGAAACAACAGAGCAGAACAGGTCCGAACAGGACAGCCCAGTCCTGGAGAGCGATCTCCAGGCTGGTGCCGAGCAGGACAGTGCTGTGGCAAGCGCCGCTCCGGCGGTGAAAGCCACCACCGGCAAGCTCAGCGCCTACGACATGATCAAGGCCTTCGAGGCCGAGCAGCTCAAGAGCGACCTGCCCGAGATCTACGTCGGCGACACCGTGCGTGTCGGCGTGCGGATCCGGGAAGGCAACAAGGAGCGGGTTCAGCCCTACGAAGGTGTCGTGATCGCCAAGCGTCATGGCGGCCTCAACGAGACCATCACCGTGCGTCGCATCTTCCAGGGGATCGGCGTCGAGCGGGTGTTCATGCTCCACAGCCCCCAGGTCGCCTCCGTGAAAGTGGAGCGCCGGGGTAAGGTGCGCCGGGCGAAGCTCTTCTACCTTCGTGACCGGGTGGGTAAGGCCACTCGGGTCAAGCAGCGTTTCGATCGCTGACTTGCAGCCTTGAAGCCACGGCTCGAGCAGCAGCTCCCCTCCGGGAGCTTTCTGCAGAGAGCCGTGTCCTTTATGTCCCAAGGGCCATCGCCTTGCGCCGTTAGTTCAGTTGGTAGAACGCAGGTCTCCAAAACCTGATGTCGGAGGTTCGAGTCCTCCACGGCGCGTTCGATGGCCTTAATCGCAATTATTTGCTTCCGAACATGGAGTTGGATCTACAGCCCGGTGACGTCGTGAAGGTGCTGGAATCCGCTGCCCTTGGCTGGGTGCGGGCCCGGGTGATCCGGGTTAAATCCGGTGGCCGGGTGGTGGTCCAGAGTGATCAGGGTCGGGAGTTCACCGCCCGGGGCAATCAGGTGCGCCTGATTGAACCTGCCGGTTTCCGCCCCTAGCAATTCCAGGCTCCGCATCGACAACCGATCGGATCCACCATCACCGCTCACCTGTTGGCCAGAACGGGTGAGCTTTTTTATGGCATCTCCTGAACAAGTCCGGACATCTGCACAACTGTTCAGCACGGACTGGGGGACGGATGGAGATCTCGCCAAGGAAGCCAGTGCAGATCGCCGACGACGGCTGATCGGAGCAAACGCCTCAGCCATCGGCCTGTCCCTGAACAGCGGCAGCTCCGGCCGCACCCGGATCAACGACTGCTCCTGCCCCGTTGACGGGGGGACACGTCACGTTGGATACTTCCTTGGTCGGCGCCTGACGCCGGCATGTTCGTGCCTCCCCGGCACGGCGAGTTCAGCCCCCATCGGGCTGGGCTGGGACTGTAGTTCAACCGGTTAGAGCACCGCCCTGTCACGGCGGAAGTTGCGGGTTCGAATCCCGTCAGTCCCGTTCAGATCACCTGGGAGATTGAAGATGGCCGTCGCCGGATCGGTGCGTGTCCGTCTCGCCCCCAGCCCAACAGGCACGCTGCACATCGGCACAGCGCGCACAGCCGTCTTCAACTGGTTGTTTGCCCGTCACCACGGCGGCAGCTTCTTGTTGCGCATTGAGGACACCGACCGGGAGCGCTCCAGGCCGGAATACACCGCCAACATCCTGGAAGGGCTGCAATGGCTTGGCCTCGACTGGGACGGGGAGCCGGTGATCCAGAGCGAGCGGATCGAGGCCCACCGAAGCGCCATCGCCCAGTTGCTGGCCAGCGGTCATGCCTACCGCTGCTATGCCAACGAGGCGGAACTGACCGCCATGCGGGAGCGCCAGCAGGCCGAGAACCGGGCGCCCCGCTACGACAACCGCCATCGCGACCTCAGCCCCGAGCAGGAACAGGCCTTCCTGGCGGCAGGACGTGAGGCGGTGATCCGCTTCCGCATCGATGACGGTGCCGTGATCACCTGGCATGACCTGGTGCGTGGCGAGATGCGCTGGTCCGGCAGCGACCTGGGCGGCGACATGGTGATCGCCCGCCGAGCCCCCGCCGATCAGATCGGCGATCCCCTCTACAACCTGGTGGTGGTCGTCGATGACGCCGCCATGGCGATCAGCCACGTGATCCGCGGCGAGGACCACATCGCCAACACCGCCAAGCAACTGCTGCTCTACGCGGCCCTGGGCCACACCGCACCGGTGTTTGCCCACACGCCGTTGATCCTCAACCAGGAGGGCAAGAAACTCTCGAAGCGCGATGGCGTCACCTCGATCAGCGACTTCCAGGCCATGGGCTACAGCGCCGAGGCCCTCGTCAACTACATGACCCTGCTGGGCTGGTCACCGCCTGAGGGCATGGGCGAGCGCTTCAGCCTCGAGCAGGCTGCTGCGGTGTTTGATTTCGATCGCGTCAACCGGGCCGGTGCCCGCTTCGACTGGGACAAGCTCAACTGGCTGAACGGCCAGGTGCTGCACGGTCTCGGCGCCGAGGTGCTCCGGCAGCAATTGCAGCCTCTCTGGGCCGCCAGGGGCTGGGGCGAGCAGGGCCCGACCGCGGAAGCCGAGTGGCAGCGCCAGCTCTGTGAGCTGCTGGCCCCCTCCCTGACCCTGCTGGTTGACGGCGTCGAGCAGGCCAAGCCCCTGTTCACCAGGCCCGATCCGGACGCCGCCGCCCTCGCCCAGCTGGCGAGCGAAGGCGCTGGCCTCGCCCTGACGGCCCTGCTCGAGCTGCTGCCGGAGGGCTGTGAGGAACTGCCTCCCGAGCGGGCCCAGGAGCTGCTCGCCCAGGCGGCCAGCCAAGCCGGTGTCAAGAAGGGTGTGCTGATGAAGAGCCTGCGGGCCGCCCTGCTGGGCAGTCTCCAGGGCCCCGATCTCGTGACCAGCTGGCGGTTGCTGCATCGCAGCGGTGAAGATCGGCTGCGGCTTCAGTCCTCTCAGCCCTGAAGCCACTGGCCCGTTTCAATCGTCGTTGGGCCTCCCTGGCCTGGTCTTGCCCACGGTGTGAGGCAACGATCCAGGCGGCTGGGGCAGAACGATCGGTGGACAGAAATGGCGAGATTGGCAGCCGCCAAGCACGTTCAGGCTGGAATCAGAATTGAATTGGCGGCGGTATCGCTGATCGCTGTGGTTCCAGGGGGGAGCCGCGCTCCCGCCTCAACCGCCGCGCCATGGCCAGAGGGAGCACCCACCAGCCCGGTCCAACAAGCAGCCGTGCCGATTCAGGGAAGCTCTGGCTCCGTCACGATCAAAAGCCTTTCAGGTCAATGGTTTTCAGAGATCATCATCCATGCCGTAGTGGGGTTCCACCCGGATTCCCATCAAGCTGCTGGAGCGGATCAGGAGATATTCACCTTCGAGTTCACTGATCGGCACATTCACGAACGCATCGGGCGTGGCCACCGCATGCAGCACGCCTGTGTACCACTGATGAAAAGAGTCCAGGCTGGCGAAGTGCACCACCTCGGTGTGGCCGCCGGTGAGGATCAGATAGATGGCATAGCGGCGCGGAATACGGGTCATCGAGGGGCGACAACGGCAAATCTCTGCCCCCAGGATGGCGCAAAAGGCTGGAGCTGACCTGCTCTGGCAGGCTGTGCCGATCGCAGAGGCTGAGTCACAGCGAAATCATGGTGGAAAAGAAGCCCCTGTTGCTGTTGGTGGATGGCCATTCCCTGGCCTTCCGCAGTTTCTATGCCTTTGCCAAAGGGGGCGATGGCGGCCTCAGCACCAAGGCCGGGGTACCGACCAGCGTCACCTATGGCTTCCTCAAGGCCCTGCTGGAGAACTGCAAAGGCCTCAACCCCCAGGGGGTGGTGATCGCCTTCGACACCGCCGAGCCCACCTTCCGGCACGTCGAGGATGTCAACTACAAGGCCCATCGCGATGAGGCGCCGGCACACTTCTTCGAGGATCTGGGCAATCTGCAGAGCCTCCTGGCCGAAGCCCTCGACCTGCCCCTCTGCCTGGCTCCGGGCTTCGAAGCCGACGATGTGCTCGGCACCCTGGCCAACCGGGCCGCCGGCGAGGGCTGGCGGGTGCGCATCCTCTCCGGCGATCGCGATCTGTTCCAGCTCGTCGACGACGAACGGGACATCGCCGTGCTCTACATGGGTGGCGGCCCCTACGCCAGGAGCTCGGGGCCCGCTGAGGTCCGCCGCGAGGAGGTGATCGCCCGGCTGGGAGTGCCACCCGAGGACGTGATCGACCTCAAGGCCCTCACCGGCGACAGCTCCGACAACATCCCCGGCGTCAAGGGCGTCGGACCCAAGACCGCCATCACCCTGCTCAAAGCCCACGGCGATCTCGACGGCGTCTACGCCGCCCTCGACCAGGTGAAGGGTGCCCTCAAGGGCAAGCTGGAAACCGATCGCGACAACGCCTACCTGTCGCGCAAGCTGGCCCGGATTCTGGTGGAGATCCCCCTGCCGACGGAGCCACGCCTGGCCCTGGGCAGCGTCAAGGCCGAGGAGCTGAGCCGGCGGCTCGAGGAGCTGGAGTTGTTCAGCCTGGCCCGCCAGGTGGAGGGCTTCGCCCGCATCTTCTCGGCCCAGCCACCGGCTGGCCCAGCCGGTTCAGGCGAAGCCGGTTCAGGTGCCGACGCTTCAGGCACGGCCGACCTGAGCGCCGATCCATCGCCCGCCACGGCATCGCCGGGCGGCACAGCGGCCCCAGAGGCAATCCGAAGCAGCCTTTGCCAGGAGCCAGGCACCGCCGGCGTGGCCCCGGAGTCGCCCGGTCCAGCCAGCGGCGGCGAGGGCCTGCCGCAGCTGGAGCCTCGGATCATCGCCGAGGCTGCCGAACTGCAGGCCCTGGTGCAACAGCTGATGGGCTGCAGCGATGCCGCCAGCCCGGTGGCCCTCGACACCGAAACCACCGATCTCAACCCATTCCGGGCCGAACTGGTGGGCATCGGCCTGGCCTGGGGCCTGGGACCGGACGAGCTGGCCTACATCCCGATCGGCCATCGCCCCCAGGCTGCCGCCGACCTGCTGAGCGAGCCACCGCCAGCGCCCAGCCAGCTGCCCCTGGAGCAGGTGCTCACGGCCCTGGCCCCCTGGCTGGCCAGCAGCGCCCATCCCAAGACCCTGCAGAACGCCAAGTACGACCGGCTGATCCTGCTGCGTCACGGCCTGCCCCTGGCCGGGGTGGTGATGGACACGATGCTGGCCGACTACATCCGCGATGGCGGCGACAAGCACGGCCTCGATGCCATGGCCGAGCGCTACTTCGGCTTCAGCCCCACCAGCTTCAGCCAGCTGGTGCCGAAGGGGGCGAGCTTCGCCGACGTGCCGGTGGCGGCAGCCTGCCTGTACTGCGGCATGGACGTGCATCTGACGGGCCGGCTGACCCCCTTGCTGCGCCAGCACCTGGCCGCCCTGGGGCCGGCCCTGTTGCCCTTGCTCGAGCAGGTGGAGCTGCCGCTGGAGCCGGTGCTGGCGGCGATGGAAGCCACCGGCATCCGCATCGACATCGCCTATCTGCAGGAACTGAGCACCGAGTTGACCGCCACCCTCGAGCACCTCGACGCCGAGGCCAAGCAGGCCGCTGGAGTCGAGTTCAACCTGGCGTCGCCGAAGCAGCTGGGGGAACTGCTGTTCGACACCCTCGGGCTCGATCGCAAGAAATCGCGCAAGACCAAGACCGGCTGGAGCACCGATGCGGCCGTGCTCGAAAAGCTCGACGGCGACCATCCGGTGGTGCCGCTGGTGCTGGAACACCGCACCCTCAGCAAACTGCGCAGCACCTATGTGGAGGCCCTGCCGACGCTGGTGGAGCCGGAAACCGGCCGGGTGCACACCGATTTCAACCAGGCGGTCACCGCCACCGGCCGGCTCTCGAGCAGCAATCCCAATCTGCAGAACATCCCGATCCGCACCGAGTTCAGCCGTCGCATCCGCAAGGCCTTTCTGCCCCAGGAAGGCTGGCAGCTGATCAGCGCCGACTACTCCCAGATCGAGCTGCGCATCCTCACCCACCTGTCCGGGGAGCCGGTGCTGGTGGAGGCGTACAACAGCGGTGACGACGTCCATGCGCTGACGGCTCGGCTGCTGCTGGAAAAGGAGGAGGTGACGGCGGCGGAGCGGCGCCTGGGCAAGACGATCAACTTCGGCGTGATCTATGGCATGGGAGCCCAGCGCTTCGCCCGCGAAACCGGCCTCAGCCAGGTCCAGGCCAAGGAGTTTCTGAGCAAGTACAAGCAGCGCTATCCGCGGGTGTTCGCCTATCTGGAACTGC
>CALPMR020000060.1 GCA_943324725.2 Bordetella parapertussis
AGCAATCGCCGGGGGTGATGCCGTTGCGATCGTTGGCGATCGCGATGGCGGCGTCCTTCATCTTGCGGATACCTTCAGCCACGGAAGCGCCAGGGACGCCGAGGGCGAGATAGGTTTCACGCAGGCCGTTGAGGCAGCGGTCTTCCAGGACGGAAGCGTCGCCGGTGAAGACGGCGTAGGTGATGTAGCGGAGAACGATCTCCATATCGCGCAGGCAGGCAGCCATGCGGCGATGGGTGTAGGCGTTGCCGCCGGGGGCGATCAGAGCGGGCTGCTGGGAGAAGAGTTCGCGAGCAGCGTTGGTGACGATGGCGGAAGCGTTGGAGGTGATCCGGTTGACGGTATCCATCCGCTTGAGGCTGTCGCCGACGATCGCCGAGAGGGCGTCGATCTGACCAGCATTGATGAATTCGCCGCGGGCATCAGCCTGCGCAACGACCTTGGTGAAGGCGTCGAACATTTAGGTAGCTCCTGTTCTCGACCGGAGTCGGGAGGGTGGGTAAGGGGGGTGAGGTGACCGGAGTGAAGGGCTTACGCCCGACCGTCAGGGATCCTCGTGGTCAGACTGGAGGAACGTGGGCGTGACCCAGAGCGTTGGTGAAGCGCGGAACGCTCACGTAACGCAGGTCGGGACGCTTTGGTGTATCCCGTTTGACTGAACCATTGTTGATCCCGTCGGCTGCAGGTCGTGGCTGCCGTAACAAACGGTCATTGCCCTGGCCCGGTCCAGTGATTGCAGCCTGTCTGGCCGCTACCGCTGCGGCGCTCCTGCCAATGAAAAGGGGCCCATGCAGGGCCCCGGAGGAGAAAGGGTTGGAGCCGCCATGGCAAGGGCGGACCCTGACCTCAGCCCTTGGACTTGGCTTTGGCTTTCTTGGGGGCAGCGGTAGCCGCCGGAATGTCGCCACCGCTCACGGCCACCTCGGTGATCTTGCCGCCCATGCGCTGGACCAGCCGCATGGTCTCGTTCATGCGGGTGTAGGGCACCTGCATGACGCAGTCGGAGCTGCGCACGAAGTCGTTGTTGGCCAGCCCGGTGACCGTGATGGTGACCTGGCGGCCGTTGCTGAAGCTGGTGCCTCGGGTGCCTGCAGAAACCTTCATGGGGTTGATGCCGTGAGTGGGGACAAGGGAGGAGCGAAGCCGCTCAGTTGACGGGGGTGAGGCTGGCGATGCGACCGCCCTGGCGCTGCACCTGCTGCTGCACCTCGAGCAACTTGTTGAAGGGCACGAACAGCACCCGATTGCTGCGCTTGTGCAGGCGGTAGTTGTTGAAGCCGGTGACCTCAACCCGGAAGGTGCGACCTTCTTCGCCGGCACCGACGCCCTGACGGGTGACACCATCGCTGGAGACGGCGCGGAAGGCGCTGCCCTTGGCATTCGGGCTGACGACCGACATCGGCTTCTCAGAGTGCACCGAGGGGTTCAGGCGCGACTGGGTCTTGAGGGCATCGCCCCGCACCGAGGCACCGACGCCCCGGGCCAGCTGCAGCATGTAGGAGAACTGCAGGCCCTGTTGGCCGATCGAATAATCCCAGCCGTGCAGAAAAGGAACCACCTCTTCGCCGAAACGATTCTGGTATTCGGCGCTGTCGAGGTAGGAATCAATCTCGGCGTCGAAACCCTGCTCTTGCAGGATTGTGAAGTGATGCAGCATCTCCGCTTTATTCTGGGGAGCGCGGCCGAGCAGATGCTTGAAGTTGAGCTCAATGAAGCGGTAGGCGTTGCAGTTTTCGAAGAACTTGCCCTTATAAAGGCCGCTCTTTGCCACCTGGCGCACGAACTCCCGAACGCTCAGATAGCCACGCCTGAAGAGCGACTCAGGCCCTTCCAGCCGCTCGCTGGCCATGATGTACTGGTTGCCGAGCACCTGCTTGTAGACCGCACGGATCAGGGCCGCCTTGTCGTTTTCAGTGGCGTTGGACCAGTTTTCCTTGTTGCGGTCGCTGGCGAAACGCTCGATGCCCAGATAGGCAGCGTTGGCGAGTGTCATGGGCGTGGGCCTGGGGAGATGGCGTTGGGGAGAAGGCAGTTTGGCAGCCTGAATGTCTCAACCTGAGGCTGCTAGCCGGATCCTATGGGGCTGCCTTGACCTCAGGACAAGGCTTCCACAATCGTTACAAAGCCTCGGCAGCCAGGCCCCCTAGGCGGCGCCTGGCTGTGCCGATACCATCCCGCCAGAACCCTGGCACCGTCTTGCCATGACGTCCCAGCCCCAGCCCCAGCCTCCTGCCTGGTCCTGTCGCCTGGCCGATCAGCTGCAGCTGCTCTCGGAGGTTGCCGAAAGCCTCACTTATCGCATGCTGGAGCTCGAAGAGCGGCTGGCGGCCCAGGAGCCGCGCCTGCTGGAGCCGGCGGATGGGGTTGATCCCCAGCTGGCCGAGGAGATGGAACTGCGGCTGCTTGAGACCGAGGAGCGCTTGGCCCGCATTGAAGGCCTGCTGGGGGCTGAGGAGGTCGCCGACGCCGGACGCCATCTGCAGCCGGTCCGGCCTGCGGGCCGCACCGGCCAGGCGCTGGCGCGGTCGGCGTCGGTCCGCCAGGCCTCTGGAGCTGAGCCCGTCGAGGCGGAGATCCCCCAGGAGGATCCCTTCCTCGATGAGGGCGAGCAGCCCTTCATGGATGAGCTGATCGCCTAGGCGCCGGCGGTGCTCAGCATGGTGGCAGCGATGTAGATCACCAAGCCGGTGAGCACGAAGCCGCCGGTGGTGACCAGTCCCTGCCAGATCTTGCGAGCCAGGGGCGAGGGGGCATCGGCGAGCCAGGAGGGGCGGGGCATGGAGAAGCCGCCGCTGGGAGTCCAGGCTGTGTTGTGCCCGGCAGGGGCCCGGCGTGCCACCGCCTCGCGCCAGTAGCGGTCGTAGCGGGGGGCCTGCTGGTTGAAGGGCATGGTCCCCTGGGCCTGGCCGGCCAGCACCCTGGAGCGCTGGTAGGGCACCGTGTCGTAGCCGAAGTTGTTGAGATAGTCGTCGGAGTTGAGCAGGTGGTCGATCAGCCCACCAAGGCCCTGCTGGGCGATCAGAATCGAGAGGGCGATCCGCTCCTGGTTGCTGTGCACCGGCCGACCCAGAGCTCGGCCGACGATCTGATCGACCATCCGATAGTTGCTGTTGCAGCGATAGAAGTCATCACGGAATTTGTTGGACAACAGCAGGCTGCGCACAAAGTCCCGCACGGTGATCTGGCGGCTGCGCAGCTGGGATTCGAGCACGGCGTCACGGTCCACCTTGAAGGCGTGAAAGAAGATCTGCCGGTAGGCCTGTTCAATCAGCTCGTCGGCACTGGTGGCGTTGCGCCCGATCGTCTGGGGCACCTGGCGGGGGGTGTCATCGTTGCCGATGGCGAAGGGATTGACCCGGGCGTTCTGGCTGACGGGAGCGGTGGACAGCAAGGGGAGGCTCATGGCAAGGGAGGGGGGAGTACGGCCCGAAGGTTGCGGCGAACCGTAGACGGAGTATCCCGATCTCCCCTGGAGCGAAACCATCTCGCCAAAGTCCTTCACGTCGCCTGCTCGGCGTCTGGGGCGATTCCGGCCCGAGGATCGCTGGCGGGCCTGGAGCCAGGGTTGCCGGTGATCGCGCCGTTCCTGTCGGTGCTCTCGGACAGTGACTGCCGCGATCTCGGCTGATGTCGTCGGTTCGCCTGGCGTGGTGATCTGTGGCTGCTGATCCGAAAGCCAGTGGGCTGTGGCCAGGTTGCTCTGCCCTGGCTCCCGCATGGGCCTGAGTCAGGGCAGAGCCGCTTGGTTGCCTCCGCAGCGTCAGCTAACGCCGGCGATCGGGCGTCGCTGATCGGGTGGGTGCCTTGATCTGCCGTCGGGCTCTGGTTGATCGGTTGGCGCTGGGCTGGCCAGGCCTCGTTCAACTGGTCCTGGCAGACCCTCAGGGCTTGATTGGATCCCCCGGACAGACCTGTCGGTTCAACCAGTGCCGTTGCCGGCCCTGGCACCGACGCTGTGTTGTCGAGGACTTACTCCCCCTCGAGAGCGTCGAGCCAGGGGTCGGGGATCTCCTGGCTGTAGTCGTCGGTGCGCTCAAACTCAACCGGTCCGGCCAGGGAGCCCCAGAGCTGCTCGTGGGTCTGGGGGTCGTGGCCGCGGTCGATGGTGCGCATGCCGCGGGAATTGAGCTCGAAGCTGCTCACCAGGTAGGCCGTGGCCCCCTTGCGTTCGACCAGGCAGCGGCAGCCGGGCTCCACTTCGCCGATGAAGCCGTCGCCCTGTTCGCGCACCACATAGGTGCAGCCCTCCAGGGGGCGCAGGTCATCGGGGCGGATGGCGTCGCGTTTGGCGGCATCCGCCACGGCACCCCAGAAACGCTCGTCGCCGTGCAGGGCCTGGTTGTGGATGATCAGGCCACCGTCGCGCCGTTCGGCTCGCAGCACCCGGATGCGGTAGGGCGCTGCCGGATTGATCGCGTAGGACTGCTCCAGCAACATCGATCCGGGTGCCAGTTGCGGCAGGGGCCGGAACTTCACCAGGATGTGGGCGTAGAGGGGTGGATTTTCAAAAGCCTGGGCCTGGTTGCTGAAGCCGGCGCTCAACATCCGGACCAGACGGGTGAGGGAGCTGCTCATGGCCAGAACCTACAGACCGAGAAGGCGCACCCGGAACTCCGCCACCTGGCGGGCCTGGCTGGGGTCATCCTGGGCGAAGGGATGATCTGCGATGCGGCAGAGAATCAGATCGAGCTTGTCGGCGGAACTGAGCCCGTGGCTCGGCTCGCGGCGCCCGTGCTCCTGCCAGGCCTCGTCAAACGCCTGGGCATAGCTGTCGGCGTTGTTGAAGGTGCGATCGGTGAACGGTTGCGGCTGTTGCATGGGGAGGAAATGCCGCTTGGTCGTGATGCCAGGACCCAGATTTGAACTGGGGACACGGCGATTTTCAATCGCCTGCTCTACCAACTGAGCTATCCCGGCTGGTCGCCGTGGCAGGGCCATTGCGACGCAGAGATCTTAGATCACGGCCTCTTGGCTCCCCTGGCGCGGCGGTGTACGGGCCAGGCAGACCAGGCCCAGCACCGGCCAGCCGGCGGCCTTGAGGCAGAGGGCACCGTTGAGGGCGGTGGCTCCGGTGGTGAGGATGTCGTCGACGATCAGCACGGGCCGTCGCCGCCGTCGCTCGCCTGCTGGCTGGCAGCGGAAGGCACCGTGCTGGTTCGCCTGCCTCAGCCGGCGACTGAGATGGTGCTGGCCCAGCACCGGATGGGATCGCTCCAGCAGGTCGGCTCGCCGCAGCCCCAGCTGCTTCTCCAGGCTGCGGCAGATCAGAGGCGGTATCGGGTTGCCGTGACGTTTCCAGCTGGGGATCGGCACCAGCAGCGGGGCGGGGCCGACCTGGGCCGCCGCCAGGGCCGCCAGTGGCGGCTGCAGTGGTTTGAGCAGGGCCGCCACCAGTTGGGGCCGGGGCCGGAGCTTCATGTCGAGCAGCAGTTGCCGCAGCGTTCCGCCGTAGTTGCCGCTGCTCCACCAGGCGAGGGGCCGCTGGCCCAGCAGGCCCTCGGGAGACAGCTGCAAGCGCTGCTCACAGGCGAGGCAAAAGGCCGTGCCGGTGACTTCCGACAGGGGAGGCAGCTTGCGGCAGAGCGGGCAGGGGCTACCCAGCAGCCAGCCCAGCGGCAGCGCTGACAGGCCACGTTCCAGCAACGCAGGGACGGCGAAAGGTTTCAGGGGGAGAACCGCCAGCGGCAGCGGCTGGCAACAACTGCCTCAAGGATTCCCCGGCAGCGACCTGAGCATGCTCACCAGGGTGCGGTGGGCGTCTTCGCTGTCGCTGAGGGTGTGGTCGAACGGCACCTCCACAGCGATGCCATCCACCTCCAGCCGCATTGCCTCGGGCGCCACAGCCAGCATGCGGGCCTGCTGGGCGGTGCTCAGGCCGCCGTAATGGCGGGCGTAGGCGAGCACAGCGGCGGCGTGGTCGTCGTTCATGTGCTTGCAGATCCGATCGCTCACGGCCGGGGTCAGGGGGTCGGCGCTCATGTCGGCAGGGTGGGGATGGGGGGATTCTTGAATCAGGCGGCGCCGAAGCGTTGCCACAGCAACAGGCCCAGGCGGATGGCGCTGAAGCCCACATAGCCGGCCAGCACCACGAACAACGCCATGGAGAGGATCGTTTGGAGGCGCACGTTCATCGGGAGGCTGCGGCTGACTCCCCCATCCTGGCCTGGGCCTGCAGAGCCAGGCGGGCCATGCCCAGGGCGGCAGAGAGTCGGGGGCGGTTGCGCACCGGTACGCCCAGGGCCCGCTGACGCAGCTGGCGCCACTGGGGATTGTGGGCGCCGCCGCCCAGGGTGATCACCTGGCGCAGGGGTGGAGCGCCAAGCTGCAGCAACCGGCGCCAGCCCCTGGCTTCAATCGCCGTGAGCCCCTCCAGCAGGGCCTGCAGGTAGAGCACATCACTCACCGGCCGGGGTTCGAGACGGGGCTCCAGGGCCGGATCGTCCACAGGGAAGCGCTCGCCGGGCGCGGGCAGCGGCAGCAGATCGAGGCCCGTGGGGCGCTCGGGATCGATCTGGCGACTCAGCTCCGTGATCTGGGCGTCGCTATAGAAACGGCGCAGCACACCCGCACCGGCGTTGGAGGCCCCTCCCACCAGCCAGCGGCCGGCCAGTCGATGGCAACTGATGCCGGCAGCGTGGATCGGCGCCGCTGCGAATTGTTTCAGCACGAGCGTGGTGCCCAGCACGGCGACCCCATCCCCCTCCTGGGGATCAGCGGCCAGGAAGGCCGCATTGGCATCGGTGCTGCCGGCCACCACCTGGCAGCTGCTGGGCAGGCCCAGGGCCTCGGCGGTGGCCGCCGCCAGCGCTCCCAGCACCGTGCCGCTGGCCCGGATCGTGGGCAGGGCCGCTGCCCAGGGCTGGGAGGCGATGCTGCCGGTCCAGCGGTTCCGCGCCAGATCCCAGCCGAGCCGGAGATTGTTGCCCTCTTCCCCCCAGCGCCAGTCCGCCAGCAGCCAGCCCATCAACCAATCGGCCTGATGGCGCAGCAACAGCTCGGACCCTGCCCCAGCCTGGCCGGCCTGGTGCAGCAGTTCCAGGGCCCGGACCAGGCTGCCGCTGGCACTGGCCGCCGGGCTGGCGTCCTGACAGCAGAGCAGGCGAGCTTGTTGCGCCTGCGCCGGACAGGCCAGGTGGTAAGGCAGGGCCAGGCCGAGGGTTCCCGGCAGCAGGCTGCCGTCGTGGCGGCAGAGCAGCAGGGTGCCGGAGGTGCCATCGATGGCGATGGCACTCACCCTGCGCCGCAGTTCTGCTGGCAGCTGCTGAGTCAGGGAGATCAATCCCTGGCGCCAGGCTTCTGGCTCGTTGAAGGAGCCGGGGTAGGGGCTGCTGGTCTCGATCAGCAGCTCGGCAGGCCCATCGCCGTCGGCTTCGGCCAGGGCGAGGCGCAGGCCGCTGCTGCCGAGATCAAGCCCCAGCGCCAGCCGCGACACGGCCGGCCGTGGCCTGCTGCAGGGTGGCGGCGATGGCCGCCACGTTCTCCCAGGGCAGGTCGAGGTCGCTGCGACCGAAGTGGCCATAGGCAGCCACATCCCGGTAGAAGCGGCCACCCCGCTGCTGGGGCAGTTCCCGCAGGCTGAAGGTTTCGATGATCGCGCCGGGGCGCAGGTCGAAATGCTCCTGCACCAGGGCGGTGAGGTCGGCGTTGTCGAGGCTGCCGGTGCCGAAGCTCTCCACCAAGATGCTGGTGGGTCTGGCCACGCCGATCGCATAGCTGAGCTGCACTTCCACCTTGCGGGCCAGGCCGGCGGCGACCAGGGCCTTGGCCACATAGCGGGCGGCATAGGCGGCGGAGCGATCCACTTTGGTGGGATCCTTGCCGGAGAAGGCCCCGCCGCCATGGCGGGCGTAGCCGCCGTAGGTGTCGACGATGATCTTGCGGCCGGTGAGGCCCGCATCCCCCTGGGGACCGCCGACCACGAACTTGCCGGTGGGATTGACCAGGAAGCGGGTGGTTTCGCGATCGGGCCTGAGGTTGAGATCGGCGGTGGAGGGCTCCACCACCTGGCTCCAGAGGTCGGCGGCGATGCGCTCCCGCAGCCCCTTCTCGTCGCTGATGCCGTCGATCTCGGCAGTGTGCTGCGTGGAGATCAGAATCGTGTCAATGGCCACCGGTACGTCGTTCTCGTAGACGACGCTCACCTGGGTTTTGCCATCGGGGAGCAGGTAGGGGAGGCTGTTGTCGTGCCGCACCTGGGCCAGGCGCCGCGCCAGGCGGTGGGCCAGGCTGATCGGCAGGGGCATCAGTTCCGGCGTTTCGTTGCAGGCGAAGCCGAACATGATGCCCTGGTCGCCGGCACCGATCTTGTCGAGGGGATCGCCGTCGTGGTCATCGGCTTCATCCACCCCCTGGGCGATGTCGGGGGACTGCTGGTCGAGGGCGATCAGCACGGCGCAACTGCGGGCATCAAAGCCACCGGCGCGGGCGCCGCTGTAGCCGATCTCCTCGATCACGCCCCGCACCAGGGTGTTGAAGTCGACCCGCGCGGTGGTGGTGACCTCCCCGGTGATCAGGCAGAGGCCGGTGTTGACCACGGTCTCACAGGCCACGCGGCTGGCTGGATCCTGGGCGAGCAGGGCGTCGAGCACGGCATCGCTCACCTGATCGCAGATTTTGTCGGGATGGCCTTCTGTGACCGATTCAGAGGTGAAGACGTAACGGCTCATGCCTGCGATCAAACTGAGACTGTTGGAGAGCCTATGGCGTCGTCGTCGATGCTGATCGTGCCCATGGACACGCCCGGTTCCGGGTGGCTGCGACCCACAGTCAATTCGCTCCAGTGATGCAGCTGGGGCACCTCGGGATCCAGCGGTGGTGGCTGCCTCCAGCCGGCTCGATAGCCCAGGACCACTGGCACCCCGGCGGCGCGGGCCATGCGCAGGTCGCTGTTGGCGTCGCCGATCAGGGCGCAATGCCCAGCTGCGATGCCGAGTTCCCGGCAGACACCGTGAACGGCGTCGGGATGGGGCTTGCAGGGACGGTGTTCAGCACTCCAGATCGCCTGGAAGTGATCTTGGAAGCCATGGACCGCCAGAAAGTCGCGGATCCCGTCTTCATGATCGTTGCTGATCACAGCGCAGAGCAGGCCGGCGGCGCTGAAGCGCTCCAGCAGGTCGGCTAGCCCATCGGTGGCTTGCGGGCGGTGCTTGCTGCCCTGGCCGTGGAGTGCATCGGTTCTGGCAAACACGTCTTCACTGAGGGACAGGGCCTCGGGCCAGCCCAGGCCCACCATCGCGTAGGCGGTGGCGGTGGCGATCAGGTTGTGTTCGCGGGAGGCCACAGCCGTGATGCTGGCCGGATGGATGCCGGCGGGTGTGAGGCCGTAGGCGCGGCGCAGAAGATCTGCCAGCGCCTGGCGGCGTTGCTGTTGTCCCTGGCGATCGAGGGCCTCAAGGCAATGAAAAACCCTTGCCGTGGCAAGGGCTTCGAGCATCGGCTCGCTGTGGCTCATGGTGCCGTCCTTGTCGAACAGAACGGCTTTGATTTCGGCAGGCTCAACCCCTGCAGGCTCAGGTGCAGGGGCCTCAGGGGTTGTGGGCCCGGGTGCCGCAGTTGCAGGCTTGATGCCTGCAGGCCAGGCCGTCAGGGGCTTTCCACCCAGGTTGAGATGGACCACGGTGGCTGAGCCCCTTGGCGAGATCAATCGAGGGTGACACCCATGGGCTCACCATCTTCGGCCTGCTCCAGCAACATCTGCTTGTAGCGGGCGGCCATTTCCTCGGCCTTGTCAAACACCTTCTGGGGATCCGTGAGCATGTCGCCGGGCTCAGGCTCGAGGGCCTTGGTGGAGAGGGAGATCCGACCGCGCTCGGCGTCGAGATCGATGATCATCACCTTCATCTGATCGTTGACATTGAGCACCGTGTGAGGGGTCTCGATGTGCTCGTGGCTGATCTCGGAAATGTGCAGCAGGCCACTGACACCGCCGATGTCGATGAAGGCGCCGTAGGGCTTGATGCCGCGCACGGTGCCCAGCACCACTTCGCCCACTTCGAGGCGATTCATCTTGCGCTCCACCAGGGCGCGGCGATGGCTGAGCACCAAGCGGTTGCGCTCCTCGTCCACCTCAAGGAATTTGAGGGGCAGGAAGTCGGCGACCAGCTCTTCCTTGGCTTTGCGGGTGCTGATGTGGCTGCCGGGGATGAAGCCGCGCAGGCCCTCGACCCGCACCAAGGCACCACCGCGGTTGGTGGCAAAGACTTCGCTGTAGATGGTGGCGTCTTCTTTTTGAAGCTGGCGCACCCGCTCCCAGGCACGCTGGTATTCGATGCGTCGCACCGACAGGGTGAGCTGGCCGTCTTCGTTCTCCTCGCTGAGAATGAAGAACTCACGCACCTCGCCTGGCTCCAGCACGTCGGAGAGGTGCTCCACCCGGTTGATCGACACCTCCTGGAGAGGCATGAAGGCGGCGGTCTTGGCGCCGATGTCGATCATGGCGCCCTTGGATTCCAGGGCGAACACGGTGCCGTTGACGACGTCGCCAGGCTTGAAGTTGTAGTCGTACTTGCTCAGCAGAGCTGCAAAGTCATCGATCGTGAAGCCCACCCCGTCGCCATCGCGGGCCGCCACCCGGCTGCTGGAATCATCGGCGGAGGGCACATCTTCCGGAATGGCGAGATCCAGGGAGGCATCCTCCTCCTGCAGATCGGCAACCACCACATCGGTGGTTAGGGCCTCGAGTTCGGAAGAAGGGGTCACGGTCATGGAACAGGGGCGGTCTGCCCGAAGGCAGTGCGAAGGGTAGGGCCTCTCTGCCCGCCAGCAGCGGAGGCGCAATCCGTAACTCTACCAACCGACAGGCCACTCCTGGTGACCTGGTTGCTCTTGGGCCGCCTTCCCTGCAAATGGTTGCAGAGGCTGTGGCTCCGTGGCGCTTCCTGGGGCCCGGGTCTGCGGTTCAGCCCACAATCACCAGCCGGCTTTTGCCCTTGCTGCTGCGGCCCTGGCTGGGATGGCTGAGCCCCTCAAGGGTGGCGACGAAATCACTGACACTCTGGAACTGGCGGTAGACCGAGGCGAAGCGCACGTAGGCCACCTCGCTCATGTCACGCAATTGCTGCAGAACCAATTCGCCGATTTCATTGCTGGTGACTTCCCTGCCGTTGCGCTGCTGCAGGGCCAGTTCAATCTCATCGACCACCGCCTCCAGCTGGGCTGGTTCCAGCCCGGTTTTTTCGCAGGCGCGCAGCAGACCGTGCAGCAGCTTGGACCGGTTGAAGGTTTCGCGGCTTCCCAGCCGCTTGACCACCGTGATCGGCACGGTTTCAACCCGTTCGTAGGTGGTGAAGCGAAAGTCGCAGTTGAGGCATTCACGCCGCCGCCGCACGCTGCGACCACCATCTGCCGCCCGGGATTCGAGCACCCGGCTGTCGGTGTGTTGGCAGGTGGGACATTGCATCCCAGGAGTCGCTCCGTGTTCAATTTTTATAAGTGTAGACAGACAACGACAGAAAGAAAAGGTTTTCTGCCGTCAATGACCGGTGTGCCATGAAAAACCCCCCGCCGTGGCGGGGGGTTGGTTGGCGCTGTTGCCGTGGAAACGGCAGCCGGATCACTTACCGATCTTCGGGGGATCGCGGAAGGCGATGGCGAAGAACAGGGTGGAAATGGCCAGGGCCAGAATCAGGATGTAGGCGAAGCTCTCCATGGGGAGTTCTCGGGAGATGAGGGATGGAGCCGGCGATCAGCTGAGGGTGGAGCCAGCCGGAGGCACGTAGCCCTCGGGCAGGCGGCGGGTCGACCTGTCGCCCAGTTTCTGGAACAGACCGAACTCCACCTGTTCGCCGAGATCGGGATCGATGCCGGCGAACACATCACGGTAGAGGGTGCGGGCACCGTGCCAGATGTGGCCGAAGAAGAAGAGCAGAGCGAAGGTGGCGTGGCCGAAGGTGAACCAGCCACGGGGCGAACTGCGGAACACACCATCGGAGTGGTAGGTCTCGCGGTCGAACTCGAAGCCTTCACCCAGCTGAGCCTTGCGGGCCAGCCGCTTGACGTCGGCAGGGTCTTTGAAGACCTGGCCATTGAGAGCCCCACCGAAAATGGTGGCAGTCACACCCTGCTGCTCAAAGGAGTACTTGGCCTCGGCCCGGCGGAAGGGGATGTCCGCGCGCACCACGCCCTCGTCGTCCTGGAGGACGATGGGGAAGTTCTCGAAGAAGTTGGGAAGCCGACGAACCTGCAGGTCGTGGCCTTCCTTATCGGTGAAGGAGATGTGGCCGATCCAGCCGGTGGGCAGGCCATCACCGTTGACCATCGGGCCGACTCGGAACAGGCCCCCTTTGGCAGGACTGTTGCCGACGTAGTCGTAGAAGGCCAGCTTTTCGGGAATCGCCGACCAGGCCTGTTCCTTGGTGGCGCCGTTATCGATGGCAGTCTGAACCCGCCGGTTGATTTCGGTCTTGAAGTAGCTCTGATCCCACTGGTAGCGGGTGGGGCCGAACAGCTCGATCGGAGTG
>CALPMR020000061.1 GCA_943324725.2 Bordetella parapertussis
AGCGAAAAGAAAACCGGGAAGCGCGCTGCTGCGCAGCCTATTGAAATGAAGTGACATTTGCTGTTAAGTAAATTTGCTCAAAGAATCAACCAAGCCAAAAACTCTTATGGATCAGTGGAAAAAGAACCAGTGGGAGAGTTTGGTGGATTTGAAGTAATTCTTGAGGAGCCGTTGATGCCCACGGAGAGATTGCCAGAGTTAAATGCTGAAGTGGCAGCAGAAGGGCGAATCGGAGGAGTAGGATTTGGGGTCACTACAATGACCGGTGGTGGCACAAATGTAGACGGAGGTGCTGGCCTGGCATGCGCCACCCCGGCCATCAGCACAGGCGAGGCGGAGGCGATGGCGCCCCAGGCGATTCGAGAAGCGAGACGCACGAAACTCACGACAGCCAAAACGTGTATTGCGATTTTACGCCATTTTGGCGGATATGGCAACAAAGGCGCTCCTTCAGTTGCCGAAGAAGCCACTTCGCAGACTGTCTCCCCAGCCGATGCTGAGCACGCCAACCGTGCCGAACGGTGTTGAATCGAACAAATCCGCCGCCAGCAGGTTCACGAAGATCGGCAGGGTGCGGAAGGGGATGAAGGAAAGGTTGATGTTGGTGCTGCGGCTGCTCTGGCCCACCGACACGCCCACGTTGGGCAGGACCTCCACACCGGCGGCCATGAAGAAGCCGCTGGTGGAGGTGTTGAAGTTGGCGTCGATCGCCGAAAAGCTGCTGCCGCCAGTGCCGGCGCTGAGCTGCAGCACCTGCTTAAACGCCGGATCGTTGCGCCGCAGGGGCAGGGCCATCGTGACGGCGCCCTCACCAGTGATCGGGGTCTGGCCGGGCTCATTGCCATAGGAATAAGCATCCAGCAGGCCTCCACTGACAGCCACCTGCAGATCCGGGCGATTCACCAGGATGCGGCCGGCCGCCAGGCCGACGCTGCCGTTGGCATTGAGATTCTTGATGCTGCCGATGCCCCAGTTCACCTCCAGGCCGAGGCTGCGCACCGGATCCCCGAGGCCGAAGCCGAGGTTGATCGATCCATCCGGCGATCCACCCCGCTGCTTGCCGGGGGTGCCGGCCGAGCCAGCGATGTAATAGTCGCCCCAGCCGCCCACATAGCCGGTGGGCACACCGCCACCCAGGGAGGGGCGGATCAGGTAGGGCGGCTGGATGCGGGCCGCCGCCACCGCCTGGGCATCAGCGGGCTGGCGGGATTCGCTCAGGCTGGCGGAAGAGGGAGCGGTAGCGCTGGCAGCAGTGGCACTGGCAGCAGTGGCGCTTGGAGCAGTGGCGGTGGCGGCAAGCCCGGCAGCAGAGCGCTCGATCGGAATCAGGCTGCGGCGGGGGGCCGGCGCGGCCAGGGCCACCCCGCGCCAGCTCTCCCCTGGGGCGGAGTCCGCCTCGCCGCCGGCGGGAACGGTGATCGTGCGCCAGCGCGGCGCTGCCGGCGCCGAGACCAATTGCACGCCAGCAGCTTGCACGGCAGCAGCCGAGCCACTGCAGCCAAGGCCCATGCCCAGAGCCACCAGGATCAGGGTGGCTGACAGACGCACGGCACCCCGAACACAATCAACTCAGTGTAGGGGTGTCAGCCCGATCCAGGCCAGCTCTCGGCGGGCCGGAGTCGAACCAGGGAAAGGGCCACCGCCGCACTCCTAGCCTTGACGCCTCAACGGCTCCCCATGACCGACCCCCCGATCTGGCAGCGGCTGCTGGCCGCCCTCGCCTACCTGTTGCCCCTCAGTGACGCCATTCCCTTCGGCAAGGCGTTGCTGCTGCAATTCCCTGTCCTCCAGCTGCTGGCCCTGCCAGCCCTGCCGCTGATCAGCCTGCAGCAGGCCATTCCCTTCGGCGGGCTGGTGGTGTTTCTGGCGCTCTACCTGCTGGTGGTGCGCAACAGCCAGGTTCCCTACCTGATCCGCTTCAACGTCCTGCAGGCGATCCTGCTGGACATCATCCTGGTGCTGCTCACCCTCGCCTTCGACACCCTGCTCAGCCCCCTGGGCGCCAGCTTCGCGGTGCGCACCCTGGAGAACACGATCTTCCTCGGCACCGTGATGCTGGTGCTGTTCGCCCTGGTGCAGAGCCTGCGGGGCAAGGAGGCCGACATCCCCACCGTGTCCGAAGCGGTGCGGATGCAGCTGTGATCAGCGCGCTCTGTCCTCGGGCCTGGCGAGGCAGCTGTCCTGTGGCCTGCCGAGGCAGCCGTCAGGCCCTGAGGTAGGGTTCGAGATTCGTCGCTGATGGAATTTTTCCCTCAGCCCCTCGCGCAGGCGACCACGACGCTTCCGACCATGAGCCAGCCTTACTACGAAACGATGTACATCCTCCGCCCGGACATTCCGGAGGAGGAAGTTGAAACTCACGTCACCAAGTACCGCGACATCGTCGTTGAAGCTGGTGCTGAGGTGCTCGACACCCAGATGCGGGGCAAGCGCCGGTTGGCCTACCCGATCGCCAAGCATCGCGAAGGCATCTACGTTCAGCTCAACCACAACGGCGACGGCCAGCAGGTGGGCCCCCTCGAGCGGGCCATGCGCCTCTCGGAGGACGTGATCCGCTATCTCACCGTCAAGCAGGACGGCCCCCTGCCCACCCCCCGCTCCCTGACGACCGGCGCCAGCGGCGCTGGCGAAAGTGCGGCGGCCGCCACCGAAACCGTCGAGGCCTGAGCGCCAAAACCCCAACCGTCGTCGCCTGCGCCTGGTCCAGAACCTGGCGCCCGTCCGTGGAGTTGTCCTGCTGAGGGCCGCTTCAGGACCAGTCCCGTCGGTTGTCCAGAGAATCCAATGCCCTTACAGTCCGCCAACGTGGGCTGCTAGGGCATGAATGATTCCAGTGAGACCAGCTCCGGTGTGCGAAGCCGTGCCCGGGGCATGGGCTCCGATTCCCGCCTGCTTCAGGACGCCGGTGATGTCGACCGTCGCTGGTGGGAAGCCGAAAACGGCAGCAAGTCAGCCGCCCGGTCCACGCCAGGCCGGCCAAGCGGCCCGCACCAGCCCGTCTGCGCCGCCTTCAATCCGCCGCCACCGCCACCACCGCTGAACCCGGAGTGGTTCAGGGTGACCCCTCAGGAATCCGGCACTCCGGAGCCGAAGAGCGGCGCAGATGGCCCGTCGGCCCCCACAGCGGCTCAGGCCGGCCTCGATGCGCTCACCATGCAGCGCCTTGAGCTGGAACTGGCGGCCAGCCGCGATGAGGCGGCGGCCCTGCACGAGATGCTCGAGGATCTGCCGGAAATCTTTGAGCGCAAATTCAGGCAGCGCCTGCAGAGCATCCTGGAGCAACAACAGCAGCTGCTCGCCGACAACCAGGCCCTGAGGGAGCAGCTCCACGCCCTGACACCAGGGGCTCCGGCGGTGGAGACAAGGCCGAGCCGACTGTTGCTGCCGGCCTCCCAGGCGAGCAGGCCACCGCTGCCTAAGCGCAACCCCCTGGGCGCAACCCTGCGCAAAGTGCTGGGGCTGGGGCGGCCTGCCGCCCCCGAGACGATCGAACCAGACCGCCTCAGCTAGCCGCCTCAGCCAGCCCGATGGCGGGCCGACCACAACCGTGTCGGCAGACCCCAGACATAGATGAAGCCCTCGGCGGCGCGGTGATCGAACAGGTCCTCGGCGCCGTAGGTGGCCATGTCCGGCACATAGAGGCTGTCGCTGTCGCTGCTGCGACCGACCACGGTGGCATTGCCGCGATGGAGCTTCAGCCGCACCCGGCCGTTGACCGTGTCCTGGGTGCGGTCGAGGAAGCCATCAAGGGCCTGCTTGAGCGGGCCATACCAGAGGCCCTGATAGACCAGATCGGCCCAGCTCATCTCCACCTGGCGCTTGTAGCGCAGCACATCGGCGGCGAGGGTGAGGCTCTCGAGCTCCTGGTGGGCCTTGATCAGCAGCAACAGTCCCGGCGTCTCGTAGATCTCGCGGCTCTTGATGCCCACCACCCGGTTCTCCACCATGTCGAGGCGGCCGAAACCATGGCTGCCGGCCAGGGCATTGGCGCGCCGGATCATGGTCACCGGATCGAGCCGTTCGCCATCGAGGCTCACCGGATTGCCGTGCTCAAAGCCGATCTCCACCATCTGGGGGACGGCGGGGGCGGCCTCGACCGAGCAGGTCATGGCGTAGATCTCCTCCGGCGGCTCCACATCGGGATCCTCAAGGCTGCCGGCCTCGATCGAGCGGCCCAGCAGGTTGAGATCGATCGAATAAGGCGACTTCTTGCTCACCGGCGCGGCGATACCGCAGCGCTCGCCGTAGGCGATCGTCTGCTCGCGGCTCATGCCCCACTCCCGGGCCGGCGCCAGCACCTTGAGCTCGGGGGCCAGGGCGCCGATGGCGACATCGAAGCGCACCTGATCGTTGCCCTTGCCGGTGCAGCCGTGGGCCACCGCATCAGCCCCCACCTCCCGGGCGATCTCCACCAGCCGGCGGGCGATCAGCGGCCGGGCCAGAGCGGTGGACAGCGGATACCGGCCCTCATAGAGGGCATTGGCGCGGATCGCCGGGAAGGCGAACTCGGTGATGAAGGGTTCGATCAGATCAGACACGATCGACTGACTGGCACCGGACGCGAGCGCCTTCAGACGAATCGGCTCGAGTTCATCGCCCTGGCCGAGATCGGCGGCGAAGGTGATCACCTCCTCCACACCCCATTCCTGCTTCAGGTAGGGAATGCAGACGCTGGTATCGACCCCGCCGGAATAGGCCAGCACCGCCTTGCGGGCCCGGGATTTCGGTGTGGCGGGCTGCTGGTTCGGCTGCGGGCAGAACTGCTGCTGCTGCGAAGACTGCTTCGCTGGCTGTGGCGACTGGCCCGTACCCACCATCACGGCTGCTCCTGGATCGAATCATCCGATTCTCCCTCCTGGCCGGGCAGGGTCAAATCGGGCGCAGCCGGCAGGGACCAGCGCCCCAGCACCACCAGCACCATCACCAGGGAGGGCAGCAGCAGCAGACCCCAGACCAGCGAATCTCGGATCACCAGCGGCTCGCTCCAGCGCTGGCCCGCGGCCACCAGGGCGGCGCTGATCGCCAGGGCGAGGGCCCAGAGCTGAAGAACCTGACGGAGCTTGGCAGAGGTCATCGACACGGGGCGGTAGGGTGGTGGATCGGTCCCGCGGAAGCCAGGCAGGCAGTATGAGCATTCTCGACACCATCAACCCCTCGCTGACGCGCTACCGCCGGGACGAACCGGCGCCGGTGCTGCCGCTGAGGGACGAACCCGATCTGCTCAGTCTGCTCGAGGCCAGTGGCCGGCTGGTGGCCGATGAGGAAAGCGCCAGCACCGATGTCAGCACGGTGGAAGAAGAAGAACTCTCAGCGCTGATGGGTGAGAAGGAGGACTACAACCAGGCCGACGAGCAGTCTGAAGAAGACTGGGAAGACTGAACCCGGCCCCGACTCCATGAACCGCCCCGATGGCCGACTGGCGGCCGGCCTTCTCGGCCTCATTCTTCTGGCTGGCTGCCTGCTGAGCGATGCCTTGCTGGCCAACTCGATGCTCAGCCTGCCCCTGCTGCTCAGCGCCGGGATCAGCGCTGGGGTCTGCCGCTGGGGGGTGCCTCGGCTGCGCCAGCTGAAGCTGGGCCAGGTGATCCGCGTCGAAGGGCCCCAGGCCCATCACAGCAAGGCCGGTACCCCCACGATGGGAGGCCTGCTGGTGGTGCCGGTGGGGGTGCTGATCGGAGCGCTGGTGAGCCCCGGAGATCCGCGCCTGCTGGCCGTCGCCGCCGTCAGCCTGGCCTACATGGCGATCGGCGCCGTCGATGACTGGCGCAGTCTCACCAAGCGCACGAACACGGGCCTCACCCCCAGGGGCAAGCTGCTGCTGCAGGGCGGTGCGGCCGTGCTGTTTCTGCTCTGGGCCTGGTTCGGCGGCTGGCTGGGCGGAGGCATACCGGGCGATGTCGGCCTGCCCTTCGGCTGGATCCTGCCGCTGGGGCTGCTGATCTGGCCCCTGGGGCTGTTCGTGTTTCTGGCCGAAAGCAACGCCACCAACCTCACCGATGGCCTCGACGGCCTGGCGGGCGGCTGCGGCGCCGTGGTGTTCACCGGTATGGGCCTGCAGCTGATGCTGCGCGGCCATGGCGGCGATCCCGCTCTGGCTGCCTTTGCGGTGGCGATGGCGGGCGCCTGGCTGGGCTTCCTGAGCCAGAACCACCATCCGGCCCGGGTGTTCATGGGGGACACGGGATCCCTGGCGATGGGGGCGGCCCTGTCCGCGATCGCCCTGCTCAGCAACAGCCTCTGGCCCCTGCTGCTGATGGGCGGCGTCTTTCTGGCGGAATCCCTGTCGGTGATCCTGCAGGTGTGGGTGTTCAAAGCCACCAAGGGGCCGGATGGCCAGGGCCGCCGGCTGTTTCGGATGGCGCCCCTGCATCACCATTTCGAGCTGGCAGGAATCCCCGAACAGGGTGTGGTGATCGGCTTCTGGGGTGTCAGCCTGGTGTTGGTGCTGCTGGGCCTGGTGCTGCTGCCCTGAGCAGACAGCCTCCGGGCCCGACCGGCGGCTCCCCCATACACCGAATTCAGGAGTTCAGCGATGGCGTACTTCACCTGGAGGGAAGCGGGCCTCACCGCCGACTGCGCCAGCCTCGATTCGATGGCGGCCCGCTTTGAAGAGGCGGCCGCCCTGATGCGACGCATGGCCGCCGAGGGTTTCCGGCTGGAGAAGGACAGCCAGGGCCAGCGCATCACCCACCCGGACCCGGCGGTGTTCGAGGCCTATGGCTTCATCAGCGAGGAAACGGCCGAGCGCCAGCTGACCGTGTTCAACTGAGCGCAAGGCGGGCTGTGAAGCCTCAGCGCCGCAGCAGACCGATCACCCAGACCGCCACGAAGCCCAGGGACGACAGGCCCAGATAGATCAGCGTCCAGGTCTGCAGATCGGCCATCTCCAGGCCGAACGGCAAAGCGCCACCGGCCGCATCGCCAGCGGTCTGCAGGGCCAGAGGCAGGCTCAAGGTGGTGCGAAGCATGGCGGAACGCTACGTGAAGCCCCGCCGCTCGGCAGCCCGCAGGGCAGGATCAGGAGATTGGTGACAAGGCCGATGACATCCCGATCAGCCCCCTTTCCGCGCACCTTGATGCTGCTGGGCAGCGGCGAACTGGGCAAGGAAGTGGCCATCGCCGCCCAGCGGCTGGGTTGCCGGGTGATCGCGGTGGACCGCTATGCGGGGGCGCCCGCCATGCAGGTGGCCGATCTGGCCGAAGTGGTGGCGATGACGGACCCGGAAGCCCTCAAGGCCGTGGTGCGCCGCCATCAACCGGACCTGGTGATTCCCGAAATCGAAGCTCTGGCCGTGGATGCCCTGGCGGAGCTCGAAAGCGAGGGGATCACCGTGATCCCTACGGCCCGGGCCACGGCGGTGACGATGAACCGGGACCGCATCCGCGATCTGGCCGCCGGCCCCCTCGGCCTGCGCACGGCCCGCTTCGCCTATGCCGAAAGCGCCGCCGAACTGGCTGCCGCCGCCGCCCCGCTCGGCTGGCCCGTGGTGGTCAAACCGGTGATGAGCTCCTCCGGCAAGGGCCAGAGCGTCGTGCACGGACCCGAGCAGATCGCCGCCGCCTGGGATGGGGCCATGGCCGGAGCCCGCGGCGCCGGAGCCCGGGTGATCGTGGAGGAATTCCTGCGCTTTGAGCTGGAGATCACCCTGTTGACCGTGAAACAGTGGGACGGAGCCACCCTCTTCTGCCCGCCGATCGGCCACATCCAGGAACGGGGCGACTACCAGTGCAGCTGGCAACCGGCACTCCTGGGCCCAAGCCAGCTGCAGGCCGCCCAGGCGATGGCCCGCCGTGTCACCGATGAGCTGGGGGGGGCCGGCCTGTTCGGTGTGGAGTTCTTCCTCTGTGGCGACCCCGGCCAGGAGGAGATGGTGTTCTCGGAACTCTCCCCCCGCCCCCATGACACCGGCCTGGTCACCCTGGTGGGCCAGAACCTGAGCGAATTCGAGCTGCACCTCAGAGCTGTGCTGGGCCTGCCGATCCCCGAGATCCGCTCCCTGGGTCCGGCCGCCAGCCGGGTGATCCTGGCCGGATCCGCCGGCGAGGAGGTCCACTATGAGGGGGTGGCCGAAGCCCTGAGCATCCCCGACACCCAGGTTCTGCTGTTCGGCAAACCCGACGCCAGGCCCCTGCGCCGCATGGGCGTCGCCCTCGCCCGCGGCCACGATGAAGCGCAGGCCCGTGAGCGCGCCGATACGGCCGCCAGCCGCATCCGGGTGAGTGCCAGCCGATAAACCCACCGACAGCCCTGGCCTGGGCTGTCTTTGGGCCGTAAGGTACATCCAGCCAGGAGAACGATGGGCCAGGCCGCTTCCCCTCCGTCAGCCCCGACCCCATCGCCATCCAGGCGCTCGAAGGGTCAGAACGGACGTTCAGCGTCCAAACCCCTGTCGATTGTCGTGCCTGAACTGCTCGTCCGTCGCCAGGCCATGCCCCCGCCCAGACCACGCCGCACCAGGGGCCTGCTCACCTTCGCGCTGGGAATCGCCTGCGGCTATGCCCTCGCCAGCCCCTACAGCCAGCGGCTGCCCCAGTTGGCAGCTCAGCTGCTGGCGGGCTTGAGTCGCGGCCCCAACAGCCTGGCGGCGATGGTGAATCCCCTGAGTTTCACGCACCACCGCGTCTTGATTCTGGGCCGCGACAATGTGGCTGACAACACCGATGTGATGTTCACCGTCGAACTCAAGGACGGCATCACCCAGATCACCCAGGTGCCAAGAGACACCTTCGTCGAATCTGAACAACTCGGCACGATCAAGGCCAACGCCCTCTATGAACTCGGGGGCATTGACACCGCCAAAGCTCAGGTTGCCAGTTTGGTTGGCGCGCCGGTCGAACGCTATCTGAAGCTGAATCTCAATGCCGTTGCCAAGGTGGCCGATGCCCTCGGCGGCGTTGAAATCAACGTCCCCAAGCGGATGTACTACGTCGACAACGCCCAGGGTCTGTACATCGATCTGCAGCCGGGTCCCCAGACGCTCAAAGGCAAGGAACTGGAGGGCTTCCTGCGCTTCCGCCACGATGAACTCGGCGATCTGGGTCGGATGGAACGGCAGCGTCTGGTGCTGGCCAAGGTGTTCGAAAAACTGGCTCAGCCCAGCACCTTTACCAGCCTGCCAGCCCTGCTCAAGATTGCTGGCGATGATGTCATCACCGATCTTTCGCCCATTGAACTCACCCAACTGATGGGCACGATGGCCCATACCAAGCTGAGCACGAAGCGGCTGCCCGGTCGGCCCTACTGGCAGAACGATCTCAGTTACTGGATGCCCGATTCCAACACCCACTATCCAAGCGGCAGCGGCGAAGAATCCAGCAATTGAGGCGGAAACGGGGCCCGGCCTGAGCACGGACCCTGAAGCGTTTGACGGTCATCCGTCTGCAGCTCAGCGGCAGGCTCTCAGCGCGCCACCCGCACCAGAGCCATCTCTGGATCACCCCAACCGGCGGTGGGAAGCAGGCTGGTTGCCGCCGGAGCCGGCCGAACCGCCGAGCCGGCGGCAAAGGCGCCGTCAACCCAGGCCAGCAGCAGTCCCCGCAGGGGGCCGCCGCTGCTCTCCTGGGGACCACGCAGATTGAAGTGATCGCCGCCAGCCACCAGCACCAGGTCATGGCCGCCGGGGCTGGAGGTGCGGAAGGGATCGATCGCCTCGGGATCCGCTGGCACCACCCAGTCCTGACTGCCGCTGACCAGCAGCACCCGGGCCTGCAGGGCCATCGACGAGCCAGGCGCAAACACCAGTTGCAGCGGCGGACTGACCGCCGCCACCGCCATCACCCGCGGGTCCACCAGGCCAGCGCGATCCGCCGCATCCAGAAAACTGCACTGCAGCACCCAGCTGAGGTTGCGACCAGGATCGTCGAAGTTGCTGCAGCGCTGCTTCAGCAACAGGGAACTGGGCGTGGCCCCCGCCAGCTGCAGCGCCGTGGTGGCACCCCAGGAATGGCCGATCACCACGACGCGATCGGCCTTGACACCGTTCAAACCAGCGATCTGGCCAGCAGCGACGCCATCGATCACCGCCGAGACATCCAGGGGACGCAGCTTCAGCTCCTCCGGGCCAGGCGGTGGAGCGCTGCCGGAGAGCATCGCCTGCTGCTGACTGTGATCACTGCCGGGATGGAAGGGCAGGATCACCGTGTAGCCATGGCTGGCCAGATGCCTGGCCCAGCCCTCGAAACTGGTGGGGCCATCCCAGAGGCCATGGGAGATGACAACCAGTTGGCCATTGCCCCCCTGGGAGGGCCTGATCACCTCCATCTCCAGGGGCGCAGGGCGGTGCTTCACCACCAGGCTGGTCTTGCTCTGCTGCAGCGCCAAGGAACCGGCGGACTGCATGCGGGGATCGACGCTCACCGCCGGCTGACTGGCGGCCAACTGCCGCGCCTCCGTTTGCTGGCGCCTGAGCCGGTTGATGCTACGCAGGGCCGGCTGTAAATCCAGGGTGGCGGTGTGGCCTGGCAAGGCCTGAAGCAGGCCCAGAACCGTGAGCTCGCCGTTGACCTTGGCCCTCTCCAGGGCCTGATTGAGCTGCTCGCCATCCACCCGGTTCGGCAGGCCATCGATCTTGCCCAGAATCGAGGCCACCAGCAGGGCTTGCTCAAACAGGGGCGTGCCGGCCGAATTGGCCACCAGCTTCTTGACCCGCAACGGCAGGGGAGTGTCGAACAGCTGCTCGAGCTGGCGACCCAGGGCGCCGTTGCTGGCCCGATCCAGCTCGGCCAGATCACTGTTTCCCTGCCACAGCTTTTGGCGGCTGCCGAGCTCACTCACCTTGATGCTGAAGTTGGTTTCGAGCAAGGGCAACCGCAGCTGGATCTCCTCCAGGGCTCGAGCGGGGCGGCACCAAAGGCTCGAGAGACTGAACAGAGCCAGCAGGCCACAGCTCAGAGCCCGACCGCGAAGAGGACTGATCCGCAAGATACCGGCGGGCAAAAGGGGCTTTCAGGCTCGCATGAACCAGGGAGGAGTGGAAGCGGGCCGGTCGATCGGGCGCCAGATGCACAGTTGATGAAAGCTGCATCAACCCAGACCAGAGCCATGCGTTGAAAGGATGGAAGGAGGCGAAATCAGGACATCCCAGCCCCAGTGCGTCCAGACATCAGGACAGAACCAGCCCTAATCCTGAGGGATGGAATCACATCAACCCAGGACAGAGTTTGGCAATCCAGTGCCGAGATGCTTCCCCAGGCAACGCCTAGATAGCCACAAAAGATGGGCCCTCCAACCGTTGCAAGGTTCAAGGGCCCAGGCCGATCATTGGCTCAGCAGATTGAAGCATTCTGCCGAACGCTCCACAGGTTCACCAGAGAGTCCACCGGGCTCAGGCACGTGGGGCATCAACACCTCAGCGACGAAACGATCGGAAGATTCTTTGCAATCCCAGACAGCCACAATCAACACACCACCTTCTGCCTGGCCGGCAGCGTGATAAAGCTGACCCTTGGGCAGGCCGAGACCAGCCTCGGGGTGAACTGAAGCAATTTCAGCTCGGTATTGCTCTTCCGTGGCGCCGGGCCAGAAATGGGTAAGTATGTATGTCATCAATCAGAAAAATAGTGCATTCAAGACTAAAGCCACAACACCCATACCAAAGATTCACTCAAGAATCTTCTTAACATCTTGAGTCAACAGCCTTGTTGTTGACTGGAAAAACCCCAATCCAAGCCGAGAGGCTCCGCTTGTCCATAGCGCCTCCGATCAACAACATGGCAAAACTGATCAGGGCAGGCTTGGACTCCTGGGCTGGCAGGACCTGACTGGCTCATCCAGGCCAAGACAGGCCTGGTGCAGCAGGGATGGCCAACAAGATACCCCGAGCCGATCCGATCTTCCTCAGACCGGCACCGCCTCGGGCGGATGCTGGGCCAGCACCTGCTTCAGATAGCGGCCCGTGTGGCTGGTGGGATGCTCCGCCACCTCTTCGGGCGTGCCGCAGGCCACCAGCTCACCGCCCTTGTCGCCGCCTTCGGGGCCGAGGTCGACGATCCAGTCGGCACAGCGGATCACATCGAGGTTGTGTTCAATCACCAGGATCGAATTGCCCTTGTCCACCAGCCGCTGCATCACATCCATCAGCTTGTGGACGTCGTAAAAGCTCAGACCCGTGGTGGGTTCATCGATCAGATAGAGGGTTTTGCCGGTGGCCCGCTTCGAGAGCTCGGTGGCCAGCTTCACCCGCTGGGCCTCACCGCCGGAGAGGGTGGGGGCGGGCTGGCCCAGCTTGATGTAACCCAGGCCCACATCCACCAGGGTGCGCAGCCGATCGGCCGCCTGGGGAATGGCACTGAACTCCTCGGCGGCCTGTTCCACCGTCATCTCGAGCACATCGGCGATCGTGTGACCGCGGTAGGTGACCTGCAGGGTCTCGCGGTTATAGCGAGCCCCCTTACAAACATCACACTGCACATAGACATCGGGCAGGAAGTTCATCTCAATCACGTTCACCC